>NZ_CAWUDM010000020.1:0-79021 GCF_963920855.1 Nostoc sp. CCY0012
CAGTCAGACTCCTGGTATACAAGCGGTTCAAGACTTTTCTGCACCACTAAGCTGGCAATGTTTTAAAGGGCTAGAGCCGCTGACTACAAAATTATAGGGTAGTGCTATTAGGGTAAATGGCAGGCAAGACTTGTACTGAGCTTGTCGTAAAGCCCTGAAGGGCATAGCTGCGCTTACCGCGTAGCGTCTCGTAGAGAAGTATGCCTGCCCCTCAAAAGTTGTGTATTATGCTGCTACTGCTTCTTTAATCCATTGTTGCAGTGTATTAATAACTTCCTCAATGGCTATTTCTTGAGTTTCACGGGTGGCGCGTTTTACTACTTCAACTTTGCCATTATTAATTGCCCGACCTGTAACTATTCTGTAAGGTATACCAATTAAATCAGCATCTTTGAATTTTACTCCCGCCCGTTCATCACGGTCATCAAGTAATGTTTCCACACCTGCTTTGTTCAGTTCAGTGTAGAGTTTTTCGGCAATTTCTACTTGTTTCGCATCTTTGATGTTGGGAATTGTGACGATCGCCTGATAAGGTGCGATCGCAACTGGCCAAATAATGCCGTCTTTGTCGTAAGATTGCTCTACGGCTGATTGTGCCAACCTGGATACACCCACGCCATAGCAACCCATGAATAAGGGATTTTCTTCGCCTTGTTCACTTGTATACGTTGCTCCCATCGCTTGGGAGTATTTCGTACCCAGTTGGAAAATGTGACCTACTTCTATACCACGGGCAGTTTGTAGGATTTGTTCTGGGTTATGAACGGCGCGATCGCCTGGTCTAGATTTACGTATATCTACTTTCAAATCTGGTAAGTTAAATTGCTGATTCCAATTAGCACCAACTACGTGATAACCAGTTTCATTGGCACCTGTAACAAAGTTTTTTAAGTCAACAACTGTTTGATCAACTAACCGTAAAAACTGGGAATGCAATTGTTTATTAGCAGTAATATACTCATAGCCAATATCAGGGGCAATATAACCTAAAGGTAAAGATTTACTAGCCCATTTAGCTTGAGTTTCGGCATCGGGTACATCTAAGGAAATAATTGTTTTTGCACCGTAATTAGCAGCTAATTTTGTCAATTCATTTTGTAATTTCACTTCATTGACTTCTTGATCACCCCGAATATTCACCAGCACCAATACAATTGTGCCATTGTCGTAAACTGTTTGGTAAAGGACATTTTTGACAATTTGTGTGGGGGAACATTTGAGAAAATTACACAGTTTTTCAATGGTGTCTGTTCCTGGTGTTTCCCGTTTTTCATAGCTGGTAAACGGTGAAGTTTCCGCATCCACAGGTAAAGAAACGGCTTTTTCCACATTGGCGGCGTATTTACCATCTTCGGTGTAGAGAACCTCATCCTCGCCAGCATCCGCTAACACCATAAATTCTGTCGAACCAGAACCACCAATAGCCCCAGAATCAGCTTCCACTGCCCGAAATGCTAACCCAGAACGCCGGAGCATATTGCTATAGGCTTGATACATATCTTGGTAGGTTTCCTTGAGACTGGCTTCATCGGTATGGAACGAGTAGCCGTCCTTCATAATAAATTCTCGTCCGCGCATCAACCCAAAACGGGGACGAATTTCATCGCGGAATTTAGTTTGAATTTGATATAAATGTAGCGGTAGTTGGCGATAGGAGCGAATCATATCACGGGCAACAGTCGTGATTACTTCTTCATGAGTCGGCCCTAATCCTAATTGTTGTTCACGACGGTCAATGAGGGAGAACATAATTCCCTCGGCTTTGGTGTAGGTATCCCAGCGTCCCGACTCTTTCCACAACTCAGCAGGTTGTAATTGTGGTAAAAGACATTCTTGTGCGCCTGTGGCGTTCATTTCTTCCCGAACAATTTGGGAAACCTTTTGTAGTACCCGCCACATCAAAGGCAAATAAGCATAAACTCCGCTACCGATGCGACGAATGTAACCTGCACGCAGTAATAATTTATGGCTGGGAATCTCAGCATCAGCTGGATCATCCCGCAGTGTAACGAATAACATTTGTGACAGTCGCATCGTGATTTTCCCTTTCCAGAAGTAATCGGTTAAATTTATAATTTTCCATCCATCAGGAGCAAATTACCTTGTCAGATGTAATTTATCAAGCACAAGCACCCCTAGAATTTATTCCCCCAGCCTTCAATCCCCTAATTTTGAGAGGTTTTCATCTGTTGTTACCGAGTTGGATTAACTGGCAAACAGCTATTACCCAAATTGAAGCAGATAACGTAGAGGTTTTGGTGGATCTTTATCGTCAGTTTCAAGAGGGAAAAATCCGGTTTATGCTGGCATTTCGCCATCCCAAAACAGATGATCCGTTTTGTTTGGGCTACTTGTTTTCTCAAATTATGCCCAAAGTAGCACGCCAGCAGAATGCAGCCTTACAACTACCAATTCATGCTCATTTTATCTACGATCGCGGCATTCCTCTATGGGCTGGTGCCTATACCGGCTGGATTGCTTCGCATTTGGGTGGGACTTCCATTCAACGGGGTAAAGCTGACTGGACGGGGTTACGTTCGGCGCGGGACTTGTTTGCCAATGGCAAATTCCCGATGGCGGCGGCGCCAGAAGGGGCTACCAATGGTTTGTCGGAGATCATCAGTCCTTTGGAACCAGGGATTTCCCAATTAGGCTTTTGGTGTGCAGAAGACTTGCAGAAACTAGGGCGCTCTGAACAAGTTTTAATTGTACCAGTTGGGATGAAATATAGTTATGTGGCGGCTCCTTGGCAGGCGATCGCGGATTTATTAAGTGAATTAGAAGCGGCTAGTGGTTTAGTGGTGAATCCCAAAGAACAAAGTCAGCATCCCTGTTTAGAATCGCTTTATCCCAGGTTATTAACTTTAGCCGAACACTTACTTTCTTTGATGGAAAAGTTTTACACGCAGTTTTATCATCAAACTTTGCCGAATACCAAAACAACGGCAACAGAAACCAGCAATCGTAATGAAATCTTAGCTATGCGGTTGCAAGCTTTATTAAATACAGCCTTACAAATATCCGAACAGTATTTTAACTTACAGCCGAAAGGTGAATTAAGCGATCGCTGTCGGCGGGTAGAGCAAGCTGGTTGGAATTATATATTTAGAGAAGAGTATAAGGATATCAAAACATTATCACCTGTAGAGAAAGCCTTAGGCGATCGCGTTGCCAACGAAGCCAATTCTCGAATGTGGCATATGCGGTTAGTAGAGAGTTTTGTGGCGGTTTCAGGCAGCTATATCCGCGAAAAACCCACAGTAGAAAGGTTTGCGGAGACAACTTTAATTTTATGGAAGATGATTGCCCGAATTAAAGGTGATAAAGCTACCCAACTTCCCCAACTAGGTAAGCAAAGGGTGAAAATTACCATTGGTAAGCCGATATCAGTATCAGAGCGTTATCCTGTGTATAAAGAAAATCGCTTAAGTGCGAGGCAGGCTGTTGCTGATTTAACCAATGATTTACAACAGGCGATGGAGAATTTAATTTGAGAATGATTCAGGTCAATCTATCTGTAACTTCAACCTAGAGTCGTTATTTTCCAGTGTTTTCTACATTCTAAATTTAGAATCAGTCGCATTAATATAAGGAATATGAATTAAATAACATGCAAGTCTAGTTTTTGACCTCACCCTGCCTTTGACTTGCGTCAAAGTCTCCCCTCTCCTTGGTAAGGAGAGGGGTTGGGGGTGAGGTTCTGTATTTTATTAAATCCATATTCCTAAGTAACGCTTCAGTACCACTGCTTTTGAACTATCTCCGTAAGCAGTTTAGTACTGTGTCCCATTACAGTTGTCAGTAAAAAATATGTTAAATATACGGTTGCAAATTATAATTTTTATGACGATGGGAGTTCTACTAGGTTGTCAAGAATCTCAAGTTTCATCACAACCAAATCCTGGTAATTCTTCCATAGCACCTACTGTAACTCACAGTGTTGCAGTCTCTAAAATTGCCCCAAACTTGCCATCTACTGAGTCCAGCAAATCTCAGAAAAAAACCACATCACCCCAGAAAACTGGCACAACTATTGGGCAAGCTATTGACTGTAATAACGACGGCAAAGATAACGGTTACCGTATCGATTACGATAACGATGGCATTCCCGATGACTGTATTACTTACGATGATAATGGTAATGTCATCAAGAATGAGGAAGCCACAAACAATATTGACACCACAAATCCTCAAGCCTTGTATGACACTCGCATGATTGCTTTAGAACAACTAACTGAAGGTTGTCAAGAAAATAGCAAGGTTGAAGGCGATATAACTTACACAACTTGTATACTTAACAATCGCCCTGTACAAGCAGCAGAATACCTCACCGAATTAGGCGATGGATTAATCATCTGGTTTGAAAATGGGAACGTCAAAGCTGTACAACGCACCCATAACAGTGAAACTTTCTTTTTTGACAATGGGCGATTAGAAGTAAAGTTTGAGGATGCTGGGGAAAAAGTGTTTACTACTTTCAGTAACGAAGAACGCAGCGAATTTGAAGAACTAGGACGCACTAGCTCCCAACGCATCTTTCAAAAGTTTGGCATTCGCTAGCCTCTAGCTCTATTCCCCAGTCTCCAGACAATAGACTAAACTAGTTATTTATAGTGTAGTTTTGTAAAATTCTGTTGGCTAACTGTTTTATGGTTACAAGACTTTCAGCAGCTATTTACGCAACGGGTACGTCACCGACTGTAGCGCCTGAACGGTCTAATCAAGTTACCCGTAAGCCTTATCCGAATTATAAGGTGATCGTGTTAAATGACGACTTTAATACTTTTCAACACGTAGCTGAGTGCTTGATGAAGTATATTCCCGGAATGACTGGTGATCTAGCGTGGGATTTGACTAATCAGGTACATTACGAAGGACAAGCCATTGTTTGGGTAGGGCCCCAAGAACCAGCAGAACTGTATCATCAACAGCTGCGTCGTGCTGGTTTAACAATGGCTCCTTTGGAAGCGGCTTAAATATCATGGGTAAAGCCAATAAAGACGCTGCTCACAAAGACGGTAGATTAGTCTGGAATCACTCAACTCATATTCCTGGTCTCATCCCAATTTTAGAACGCCTCTGTCAACAGCATGGGATTCAAACTGTGACGCCAGGAGTGATTGGGCGTGCAAAGGGTCATTGTCCCAAAATGCAACTGCGTGTGTCTGTACCCATTCGTGGTGGGTATAAAGTCATCGCTCGTCAGGGTAAGACGGTACAAGAGGTATTTATCCTGACCACTTTAGATCAGGACACATTCAAAGATACACTAGCGATCGCCATGAAAAATTAATCAGCCCCATAGTCTCTTATCTATAGTTCAGCGGCTGTTGACTATTGATTATTCTTCAATATGGCGGACTGCAAATTTATGTAGCGGCAAACTCAAAATACAAGAAAAAGTCAAAAAATACGACAAAGCCGTAGTTATTTTCACAGACATGAGTAGAGTTTCCCAGTCAGGTAAAATCATCTTCTCAACGCCAAACGCCACACAGTAAACGAGCCAATAAGAAAAGCTCATTCTAAAGAGAATTTTCTCTGTTTCTTCTAGATTATCTTTTGGCTGTTTGCGATCCCACAGTAACAGTAGGCCAGCAATACAAGCAACAAAGGATACAGCAACTACAAATTCATGACACAATACATTGATTGAATGCATTTGCGCTTATCCCAATACTTGAATCAGTTGAGATTCAGTCTAAAGGAATAATCCTCCGGCTTACAAAAAACATTTACAAACTGCAATAGAACACTGCAATTAATTTAAAAAATTGCAACAAAAGTTATATTTTTATCAAGATTGCTATTAATAATTAAGTTTTAAATTCAATCATGGAGATTTATCAAGAAACTAGGCGATCGCTAATTGAGCTTTGATATAGCCGTTCTAAATACAGTAAAAATAAATCTACTCCCCACTCCCTACTCCCTTCTTCCGTTCCTTTATAGGTTCCGCAGGATTACCTGCATAAATCATCATCGGCTCTAAAGAGCGCCCCGTCACTCCACCTAAAGTCAGAACTGCTCCCCGTCCAACAGTCACACCAGGGCCAATAACTGACTTAGCCGCAATCCAACTACTTTCCTGAATATGAATTGGAGCGGTAATCAGTTGAAAATCAGGATGATTCCAATCATGATTACCCGTGCAAAGATAAACATTTTGAGATAGGCAAACATGACTATCTATGGTGACATGGGCAAGATTATCTATCCAAGCATCTTCCCCAATCCAAACATAATTGCCTACAGTTAACCGCCAAGGAAACTTCACCCGCACCCCAGACTTAATGCGAACGCCTTGACCAATTTTTGACCCAAATCTGCGGAGTACCCAAACCTTTAAGGCTGACATGGGAAGCCAACGACTTTCAACCAAGGGTGACCCTAAAAAGTACCACAAAACTTGTTGCAAGTAAGGAGCGCCAGGAGTATAAGTATTAAGAGTATAGTTATCTAAACGCATATTTATAGTTAATTACTAGCAGGATTCAGACTGGCTCCTGTATGGCCTGTAAAAACCCACAGGAAAACGCGAGCAACATCTTGTATAATCCGGATGATAGATTCTTGCGGCCGATTCGATGGCACAGCTAGTGGAATAAAAGCGATACCTTGACTACCAAGGATGATGGTTGCGATCGCTTTAGCTCTAGGCATGTGAAAATCGGAGGGAATTAGTTATATGTGTAGAATTTATGCACTATGTAAATCTATGCAATTAAGTTAAGGGCATGATTAATAATAACGTTTTGATCAATTTTTGATTCTAAATCTTCTACTTCATATCTTCCTTCTTCTACTTCCAAAGAGGCATTATCTAAAGCTGAGGGATAGGCTTCTTCAAAAACCAATCTCAACTCTTCTGATGTTAAATAAGAGCCTCCTGACTTACGTCGTTTATTTTTTAGCTGAATTTCCCGAACACAATTACGAATTGATACATCCCAAGACCGGGTTGTTCGATCCTCAGCTTTTTGCTTAATGAGATGTAGTAGCAAGACTTTAGCATAGCTGCGGATATTATTAATTTTATCTTCACGGCTCATTTCTTCTAATTCTTCAACAATAGCTAATGCTTCCGTGATGTTACCTTGTAACAATAAAGATTTTAAGTTGAGTATTTCTTCCATAAACGTCCATTAAAGTTGAAGGCTGAATGCTGACTCAATTATCTAAAACAGGGGGCTGAGTTCCAATATTTCAATACAGTTCAGTTAATGATAATTGTAGATGGGGTCAACAGGCAGCACAACTCAACACATTCTTGATCATGTTGCTTCTTTTTGCATCAACTCAATTGTTGACTGATTTATCTAAACGCATATTTGTTGTTAATCAACAGCAGGATTAATACTTGCTCCTGTACGCCCTGTAAAAATCCACAAGAGGGCGCGAATAATATCGCGAATAATACGGATAGTAGCTTCTTGGGGTTGATTCGATGGCACAGCCACTGGAGTAAAAGCGATACCTTGACTACCCAGGACGAGAGTTGCGATCGCTTTGGCTCTCGGCATATGAAAATCTGAAGTAATCAAAAATAAGTGCTGAACTCCGTGTTGTTTGAATTCTGGGATGAGGGTAGTAAAGTTAGTAACTGTATCAACAGCACGATAATCCAGATAAAGTCTGCTTTCTGATACACCCGCAGCTTGAAAAATTGGTTTTACTAATTTAGGTGGAGTACCAGAAGAAACCCAAATTTTTAAATCAGGATACCAACGTGCTATTTCAGCCGCAGAATTTTCCCGATCTGTCCAACCGCCGAGGGTCAGGATAGCTTGAGGTTGAGGAGACTGGTGATAGGCGATCGCTAGTCTTACAGGAATGAGCAATAGTATGGTCAGTCCAAAAATTACTGGAGCCAAAATCAAATATTTTGTAAGTTGGAATTTGAATAATCTTACCCATAGTTTCATAAATTTAACTTATCTGTTTCACAAAATAATCTCCTATTATCTTTTCACATAAACGAAACACTTCATAGATAATTCATATTAAAGCGTGTACTACACAGTGAAATACATTATTAAATCGGTACTATAAATTTAAACTTTTTTCTTTGTAAAACCCTTGCCAAGCTTGCATCATACACTTTATGGATCAAGGAAATTCATGTAGTTTTTCTGTAATTGTTTTGACAATATGTGAAATTATGGTAAATTTACCCAGGCGAAACAAGAAAATTTCAGGTTTATTGAGAGGTAACAGTAATGACTGTTCACAGCATCTGTTGGATTTGTGCGACCGTATTTAAAACCACCTTTGAAAACCTGGTTTCTTCATTGATTTAACTTAGTGTTAGTCACAATTTAAGATTTCGGAGCCAATTTATTCTGTAAGCAAGTTTTATGGCTTACTAGAAGCAATCAATTGTTGAAAAGCTGCCAAAGGTAGTTAATACTTTCATGCGATTCATTTTTTAGTATGTATCCCTAAATACTACTGAACTTCTGAATTTAGATAGAAATGTGTTTGCAACATCAAAATAGTTGGTGGATGAGGATTTTATGAAGCTTTTCAATAATGTTCGGAGAGTAATTTATTCTCCTACTGTTCTCTTGTGGGCTGTTGTCTTTGGGGCGATTCCAACTAATGCAGCTACTCTAACTCCAACGGATACATCCCGAATAGCGACCTATTCAATCACAGTCAAAGACAAGAACACTAATTCTGTTCAGAATGGTAGTCTAAAGAAGTTTTTAACCAACATAAAATTAGCACAGACAACTTCATCCACAAGCACAGTTTTTACAACTCAAGTTCCTAGTATTTCCAAGACTGATGGAATTCCCTACGAATTAGGAATGAAATTCCGCAGTACCACAGACGGACAGATTAGCTCCATTCGCTATTGGAAACCTGCCAGCGAGACAGGAACTCATATTGGTAAAATCTGGTCGGCAACAGGAACTCTCCTGGCCAGCGTCACTTTTACTAACGAGACTGCTTCTGGTTGGCAGCAACAGGCTCTGAGTACACCATTGAGTGTTCGAGCTAATACGACTTATGTGGTTTCTGTGAACGCGAATAGCAATTATGCCTACACAGAAAATCAACTAGCTAGTTCCATAGTCAATGGTAATCTTAGCTCAGTTGCCGATGGTACCAATGGAGTGTACAACTCAACTCGCGGAAATTTTCCGAATAGCTCCTACCGTAATAGCAACTATTTTCGTGATGTCAATTTTGTTGCTGTTTCCCAATCTACACCGACACCAACTCCAACACCGACTCCAACTCCCACTCCAACTCCCACTACTTCTTGGAGAGAGCGGATTCTCAACGCTGATGGAACAGTAAATTGGTCAGAATATACCAATGTAGCGCAGAACTATCACAAGCGCGAAATGATCGATTATCGTTTCGGCCCAAAATATAGTGATTTTAACTCAACAGCAGAATCTTTCCCGACCGTATATCAGCCATCAAGTGATGGGATCATCCGCAAAAACGCTGGTGCTTGGTGCCGAGTCAATCCAGGATCAGACGGCGATCCTGGAATAGGGTGGATGATGTCAGGTCAGATGCTATTTGCACCTGATACTAGTGCGCCTTCCGAGTTCCAGTTCGGCTCTTCAAATATGACAAGTGCCGATGGTGCTCAAAGTTCGACCGATAATGGATTGTGCTTGAGAAACCGTCCAGAATGGAAAGCTGATTGGTGGAGGCGGAATAATATGAGTGCTCCTACGACTCCAGTAGTGAAGCAACTTTATGATGCTTCCGGTGGGACACTGCCTCTACCTCCTATTGCCACAGCCCGAGGACATGGTGGAGCTGCTGTAACAGGTTTTTTAGCTTTCCAAAATGGACTGATAACGATTACTGGAAATGGCAACGATCCTTATACTGAGGAAGGGTTCAGTTACCTTTCAGCAAAACTTGATGCAGGGAAAATCCCAACGGCAATGGCAGTTAGCAACTACAACGAGTTTGTTTTTGTAACTGTTTGGGATACTGTTAACCGCAAAGGACAGATAGCAGTACTAGCAGTAAAACCCCGTCAGATGACACAAGAGAAAAGATTTTACTGGGGTCTTCCGGGATGGCCAACTGTAAAGGGTCTCAAGTTGATTGGGTATATTGATCTGCCTTTTGCTGCACCGAATGCAATCGATGTGACTACCAGTACTAGATTAGGAACTGGTCGGGGATACGGTGATAATTTCAACGATGATTTGAACCTTCAGTCTGTACGTGACAAGTGGTACAACACAGCATGGAATACATCATGGGGAGATAATTATTGGAAGCAGACAGCTCAAAGCGGATATCTAATTGTTAGTTCCCGAGCAGAAAATAAGGTTGCATTGATCGATCTGCGTCCTATGTTAAAGTACTATCGTAAGATGACTTTGACTACTCAGGCAAACTTCGACCAAACCAAAAATGAAGGTACGGCTGCCAATCAATGGCCACATACATTTAGTCACGCACCAGAGCAAATACCAGTTGTATCAAAAGTTCTAACTATTAATCAGCCGACCTCAGTAGCAACAGGTACAAGATGGAACAGTTTTAGAGTTCCAAGATCATACTATGCAGGTAACGAAACCAAGCCTCTTAAAACAGCATACATCGCTTCTATGGATGGCACTGTCCGGATGTATGATGTTGAGTCGTTAATTCTACCGAACGCTACTGCCGCTGTTCCTGATACTCCGTTTAAATCATTTCAAGTAGGCAAGAATCCAGTCCAGATGTTTCATGGATATGCTAGCACAGCAGGTGATGATTTATACATTGTAAGTCGGGGTTCACGGTCTATTCACTACACATACTTTGATGGCACAATTAAGGGAGTTTTGCGTGATTCTCGTCTCCAAGACCCTGTAAATGTCACAGTTTCCTTCAATCAAGCTGGATATGGTGGTTCCGGATCTAACTCAACTATTTACGCTAACCTTATCACAGTGATGGATTTTTGGGGTAAACAAGTTATTAATTACATGGTAGATGATGGACAGAATGCTAACGGAGAACAGATGAACTTTGTTGGATCAAATGGAGAGAAGTTACTCTTCATGCATGGATACTCTAACCCAGTCAATGGCAATCCATTTATGTTTACCGTTGATGAAGTAATTTAGGATTTTTGATTTCAGGATAGTAAAATAGTTCCAGTCAAAACCTTGTGCAGAATATTCTGCACAAGGTTTTTTGGCTTTACATAGAAGTAGGTAAAGGTGATGCTAAAGAACAACACAACCTGGAAATTTCTCCTGAATGCAAAGCTGGTGAAAAATTAAATTAGCTGCTACTTTGTTACCGACTTCACTTAAATGAACTTCGTCTCGAAAGTAAGTTTCAACAATATTAGTAGGCAAATTAGACCAAACTTTGTAAGTATCAAATACTTCTATTTGTAAAGAATTAAGTACTTGCATAAACTCCGGTTTGTAAGGTGGAATTACAGGTTTTGGAATTAAATCGTAACGATTAGGTGTAAATAGCACATAAATAGGTATTTCCTGATCCCGCACTAGTTTGACTGCTGCTTTAAAAAGCTCGATGTTTTTCTGAAATTGTTGAGCTATTTGCGTAGGAGAAGCTTGAGGAATTTCTTGTTTAGAGAATGGGTTCAAGTTTACGTTTCCCCACAATCGAGGTACTATATAGCGAGTAAAAGCTTCTTGAATTGCTAATAAAGGAGGATGATCTGGATAGTTAGGATCATTTCCTACTCGTTCACTTGTGCTAGTAGGTTGAGTCAGGTCGTGTGTGCCAATTTGAAAAATTACAACATCACTATTAAAAGTACCAAATTCTTTCAAATAACCTAAATGATTACCAATTCCCCATGAGCCAGCAGAAGCATTTAACACTTCTGTAGGTTGTCCGAAAGTTTTGAATTTAGCTTTTAATTGTTCAGTAATTATTTGACTTTGGTCAATGGGATTACCACCATTAAGAACTGAGTCTCCAACCATTAAAATTCTCAGTGTTCCTTTAGTTTTTTGGAGATTTATGGATTCAGAACGTTGAGAGTACTCGTTATATTGTATGCGTTTGCCAAAGCGTACTAAAGTTTGGTTTGGTCGAAAACGGTAGCCTGTGTAAGTATCAGCTTGGCTTAAAACAGGATTGCCTAGACCAAATAAAAGCCTCAATGAAACTTCAACAGCTATTAAAATAATTACAATAAGAATAAATGTTTTATATTTACGAAATTTATGATTTGTTCTATTCATCAATCTTTATTAGCCTGGTTTTGATAAAATTTCTCATATTCAATCAAGCGAATTGATAACATAATTTCAGCTAGTACACGTTGGAAAGCATAGTACCAACCCGCCCATTCGTCTAAAATTCCTCCTTTTAAAATTAAACAATAAAACAAGATAATAAAAGGAGCAAATAGTTTTTGTTTGCGTATGCGATCACTCAAGCTTAATTCATTTACTGGAGTTTCTAATAATTTCTTTACTTCAATGAGCATATAGCGATCCTGCGCCCACAACCAACGGCTAAAAGATTTGCGATCATCATGATTGATATATCCCGAAAGCGTTGCTGATTTACCTGTCAGTTGTAAAAGCTGAGTATGACCATCATCTATGTAGATTGCCTTGTCTTTACGAAAAAGCACTTGTCGAGGAGGAAGTATTGTACCTCTTAATGGTTTGCCAAAAACGCAATACTTAAATCTGGCAAAGTATCCATTTATCTGGCTATCTATTATTGGTAAAACTTCAATTTCAGCAATTAACTCATCTGTGACGATATAGTCTGCATCTAAAGAAAGTACCCATGGAGATTTTACTTGTTCCAAACCATAGTTCCATTGGGTTGCATGAGTATCAAATTTTTTTTGAAAAACTTTTACATGTGGATAAGAGTTTAAAATTTCTAGGGTTTCGTCATTGCTATAACTATCAATAACTATAATCTCCTTTGCCCAAGCAAGATTTTGTAGAGTGCGCCCAATATTTGGTGCTTCGTTATAGGTGAGGATGAGAGGGGTAACTTTTTTAAGCATCAATCTAAAAAATGCTGCTATAGTTTTTTAACTTATAGAATAAGGATATATGGTAATAAAAACCAAATACAGTTTTAAAGAAAAAACTTTTACTATGCAGGTGTAAGAGTTAATACTTATATTTTTTAAACATTGCTGGTATAAACTCTAATCATTTTACCAGCAATGTTTTCCCAAGTGTATTTCTCTAAAACAAATTTATGGGCACGCTCACCCATCTGTTGAGCTAATTTAGGAGAGTTCAGGAAATCAAGAATTGCATTAGTAATTTCTGATACATCTTGTTGTACGACGTAAGCTAGCTGGTGTTGTTCAAGCATAGATGCAAGAGCAACACCAGGAGTGATTAAAACAGGAAGCCCTGCTGCTAAAGCTTCTAGAACTGCCACGCCAAAGTTTTCCGAATAAGATGTCAGCACAAATAAATCTGAGCCTTGAAGCAATAAATTTTTGTTCTCACCTTCTACGAATCCAGCAAAATGAGTGCGATTACTTAGTCCATAAGACATAAGCAACGATTTAATTTTGGATTCGTAATCGGGGCTACCACTGCCTGCCAAAATAAAAGTGAAGCGACGATCAGCTAGTTGGCTAAGAGACGGAATCAAGAAATCTAATCCTTTTTTTGGATGCAGGCGAGACAAAAACAAAATTATTGGTTCTTCGGCTGGAATGTTGAGGCTTTGTCGCAGTTTGTAACGGGCATCACCAATTTGCTTTGGGAAAGAAAGCCCGAGTGGTAATACAAAATTCAGCGCGCTCAACCCCAATTGAGAAACTTCCTGCTGTTCTTGTTCAGAGGTAAAATGAACAGCTTGACAGTGATTAATGTTCGCTTTTTCAATCAGCCTCAGATACATTTGCTTTTTACGGGTACTTTGTTGTAAAGACCACTCGCACAATAAACCATGTGGGCTAACAATATAAGGTAGATTTTGCAGGCGGGCGATTGCCATTGCAATTGTAGATGGATAAGAAAAAAGTGCGTGAATGTGTACAAGATCGTACTGGCACATATTTTGCCATAGCCATTGTGTTAACTGCCAAGAAAAGGCGTATTCCCTGACGGCTTTAGCAGTTGGTGAAAAGCGAGGAAAAAACCAAGTTGGTACTTTTTCATATTCAACGCACTTTTGTAGTGGCACATCAAGCAAGCCATCACCGTTGTCATTTGTAGTGGCAATTTCAGCATCAACATTCTTTGCTTGCAATGCCTGAACCATATCTAAAACAGCTTGGCTAGTGCCACCTCTTACCATAGAAACAGAGGGAATAACGTGAAGAATTCTCATGAATCAGATCCAATAGGTGAAATTTTCATGAGTTCAGTCAAGGTATGTTTAAATCGTACAAACCCAAAGGTATTGATTACCTTCTGGCGTAATGCTTCAGGATTATAAATCAAAGGATGAGGATATGTACCTTGCAAAATTTGGATGAGAACTTCAGCGATCTGGTTTACATCATCTGGATTAATTAATGCTCCTAGTTCACCGTTGCAAAGTGCGTCAATCGCGCCATCCTGGTTTCCTCCTAAAGTTGGTTTACCACAGGCTAAAGCTTCTAGATAAACAATGCCAAATCCTTCACCTTTGCTGGGCATCGCAAAGACATCGCATAAGTTATAGTGAGCAACAAGCTCTTCATCTGGAATAAAACCAGTGAGAGTCACACAATCTTGCAAGTTGAGACTTTGCACAAGTTGCTCAATTCGAGGACGATCATCGCCTTTGCCGACTATTAAATAGTGAATGTTAGGGATTTGTTGCCGAATTTCTGGCAATGCTCGAATTACTTGGTCATAACCTTTATAGCCATCACTACGAGATAGTCGAGCTACAGTTAAGATTATTGGCTGGTCTGAAGCTAAACCGTATCTTTCTAATAAGTATTTTGGTTTAGGAGCCATCTCAAATTGACTAGCATCAAAAGTTACAGGTAGGAGTGAAATTTGCTTAGGGTCAAGGTTTTGTTCCTTGAGTAGGCGATTACGTGTATAGTTACTAACTGAAATTATTTTTGCTGCTTTTAAAGCTTTCTGCTTAATTGGGTTTTTTACCTCCCAAGCATCTACACCATGAACCACAATCCAGTAGGGAGTATTTGTTAAACGATAAATTAGATAAGCTATGGGAGCAAAGTTAATGTGACCAGAAAAAATTAAATTTGGTCGTTCCAGTAATGCATCTATCAATAAACTTCCAGCAAAATGTATTGTTCGTAAATAATTAGCGGTGTTTCCATAAAATTTGATTAAAATATTTTCTCTATTCAGATTCTCTTCTTTATTCCCTTTATCAAGTTTGTTATAAACTTGAATTTTTAATTCGGGAAACTGCTCTATCAGTACTTGCAATACATCCTGTAGATAAACTTGTATTCCTCCTTTGAAATCAAATAAATTAGGGACCCATAAATGGAGTATTTTAATCTTCTGTTTCATATTCTTTAATTAAGTAAAATTTTTATTCACGGATTTTTCTCTCAAAATGCATATATATGTTTTTGTTGTCTTTAGGGAAATTATAGATATTGATTATAATATCTTTTACTTTCTAGACGAGGTAACAAAAATATAAAACCACTTAAAAACCAATAATAAACGTTAGCAACTGGATGAACAACAACCTGAGAAGGTAACAAAATTGCATGAATAAGAAAAGTAACCAATGCCAAGTCTTTAAGAAAATTACTCTTGAGATTTCGATAAATTGACCAAAGTGTAATTAAAAGAGCAATACGCATTGCATACCAAAGTATGGCACCAAATTGGCTTATTTCAACAGCAATACGATTAATTTCTTCTTCAACTTCTGGGGTAGGTAAACCTTCAGGTAATTTTAAAACTCTTTGTAAAGCTTTACCCCCTGATTGAGTTGAACCTGTACCGTATCCATCTAAAAAATATTTGCCAGGAACGGATTGAATAGAGATTGCCCTTCCTACGCGAACAAATATATCTGAGCTGCTTCCGGGATCATTTACACGAGTTGAAAACGCATCTATTGCTGGAGCAAACCATTGAATTAATAAAATAGTTGAGATAAATGCAGGTAGAATGAGTTTTTTGAGGAATTTGACAACAGTTTTCAGTGTGCTAAAGCTTTTGATACCAAAATAAACAACAAAAAGAACTAAAGCAAATAGAAAAACTCCACGAGCACCGGTCATGAAAAAATTAGAAATCATTAAGAATAGTTCAATGTAAATAATGATCTGCCATCGAACAGATTGTTTAACTGTGAAAAAAGGGAGCAGAAGACCAAACTTAACACTGAGATAGGTTGTATATATATTTGTAAAAGAAAAGACACTGGATATCCGAATACGTGCATTCTCCATTGTACCAAAGCCAACTACTTCAGATGCTTCCTCTCCCCCAGGGGCAATATTGATGAAGCTTGAAGCAGGACTAAAAAATTGAAAAATACCCAAGATACATACAGGAATTAAAACTAGAAGGTAATTACGTAAAAATCGATAAAGGTCTTCTTCCGTATCAAACAGGTATGGCACAATCCATATTAGAGGAACATTAAGCAAGTATCGACTTAAACCGAACAAACCAATTATTGGCGAACCTAAGTCAGGATTGAAAGATTGAAAAAGTAGCCATGTAGAGCAAAGGCCTATCAGTATATGAACAAGTGTTACCCAAAAATCATTGATTAATGGTTGTTTTTTATGAGATAAAAAAAAGTATTTAATATAAGCGATGATTAAAATAAAATCTTTAAATAAATATATTAAATTACTTGCTTGAGGTAAAAACCATTTTCGCAGAGCGCCATCAATAATTATTACCAATAAAACTGCTTTTATTAATTGTCGCCAATTTATATTAGTAATCACAACTACAAAGATTATAGCAAGGGGTAGAATAAAAATAATTTTATTCACTGAATTATTCCTTCCAGCACTTGGAGATATGTTTTAGCAACAGAAGCTGCTTTATGCTTCGCTAAATGGATTTCTCGATGTACTCGATACATATTTAGTTTACTATCGTTGAGCAGTAGTTCAGCTAAAACTTGGGTTAAAGCTTCTACATTTCCATTTGTAAATGTAAGCCCACATAAACCAATTGCATCTTTTAATCCACCCTGCTCTGAACCAACCACTACGCAGCCACAAGCAATTCCCTCTAAAGCAACAATCCCAAAAGGTTCTTGCCATAGAGATGGTACTATCATTATTTTATGAGCATTTAGTAGTCGAGCTAAAGCTTTGCCAAACTGAGTACCTACAAACTTCACCTGCTCAACAATGCCAAGGGTTTGTACTTGCTTTCTAAGATTAGATTCTTCTGGCCCTTGACCAATAATTGTTAAATTCGGTTCTAATCCTTGTTGTTTAAGTAGTTTCAGGGAATTGAGAAGTAAATCAACTCCTTTATCCGAAACTAAGCGACCAAGAAAAACTAATTCCTGATCGCGGTTAACTTCTGGCATCTCATAAAACACATCATCCTGGTAAGAATTAGGGATAACTTTAACAGGAACTGGCAGTTGAGCAGCGATCGCTTGACTGGGTGCGATGTTAGTAGCAGCAAAGCGAGTCACCCAATGCTTCAATGCTGCTTGCCAGGTTAGTTTAGAACCCGGATATTGATACCAAGTATGATGAGTAAGCACCAACGGCTTTTTAACTATTAAAAGAGGCCAGAGTGCTTTGAGACTCACACAAGCATGAAGGCAAAGATCACACCAACGGGTTAATTCTAGAAATTGAGTAATGGTAGGACACCGGATAACTTGAAATGGAAAAGAATCAGTTTTATTGTTTGGAGTGTGGGTTATTAACTTAACATCATGCCCTTGAGCGACAAACTCATGAGCCAAAGTAAACATTATTACTTCTATGCCACCTATTCTAGGTATAAAGACAGAAGAATATATTAAAATTTTCATAAGATTTAACTAAGTCAGTAAGTCATCATTGAAAGGTGGCAATACTTTCTTTAAGGCTGCATATATTCAAAAACTAAATATTTATTAATGTTGCATTAGAGACAACCAACCAATTTTTTCAAAGCGATTTTTAGCTCTTTTTTCGTCGAGAGTAGCCAGATAACTTGGCGGTTCCCAAGGATGGAAATGCACTGTATTAGGACGATAAAGTATAGGTTTCCAGAAACCTTTCCAAAGTCTGAAAATTGTATAACCGTGAGTTTCTAGAAAATCTGATACGGGGCTAGGATAGCCTTCATGCTCTTCAAAAACTATATCTCTTATTTTGTGGTCAATAATTAATTGAGATGCTCCCTGAATAACACTTAATTCATGACCTTCAACATCAATTTTCAGTACTCCAATTGTTTTATCTATTACTTCATCTAAACGTTTTATATTCACCTGATAAGTTTGTGGGTGCTTATCATTTAATTGCTCTTCAGATTTGACTTCGAGATATTCAACCAGCTTTGCTTCTCCTGAATTTTCAGGTACAGATAAAAGCCCATTTCCTGATTGATTAGATAGGGCTATTTGCTCTACTTTTATGTGATGAAATCCAAATTTTGACTGCCAATCATTAGTATTCGCTACTAATTCACTATAAATATCTGGATTTGGCTCAAAGCAGTATACTTTTCCTGTATTGCCAGTTTTAGCTGCCATGATATTGGTCATGTAGCCAATGTTTGCTCCTACATCAACTGCTGTTTCTCCAGCATCTAGTAATCTCCATAATGTTTCAGTCACAACCAAGTCGTAAAGTCCCATATGAAGTAATGAAAGATTGACTGGTTCGCTACCTACTGTAGAAACTTTTATACTACATCCCCAAGGCAGTTGAACCCAGTTATATTTTTCAACTTTCTCTTGGTCTTGTTTTAAGATGCGATTAAATGCTTGTATAGGTCTAAAAAAATATTCAGGTCGATTGAGATAGGGTGTTAAATTCATACTTGAGAAGTATTAAAAGTTTTCAGCAAAAAAGCTGGCAAAGTATTTAGCTTGGATGGTTAAATTATGGCTTTGATACCAGTTATAGGCATTATTAGCTATTACCTCCCCTAATGCCACACTCAATTGTTTAGTTTGGTTGTCTGCTAACCAGTAGTGCTTTTTTTCCTCCAGCCCATTGTCTTCTGGACTCCAGGCGTAAGAATTTATTCCTACTGGAATAACTCCATGAGAACAGTAGGCAGCAAAAATAGTTGAGCGCGTGAGGAAATCAAGCGGATAACTAAAAAAACCTACCCAGGAATCTTGAAGAATATTACTAATTTGTTGAGCAGGTTGTTTTCCTAACATAATTATGGGAATATCATCAACCTCAGAAATGGAAAGATTGATGGGAGAGCCGATATCGATAATTTCCTGGATGCCTAGTTCTTGACAAACACGTTTTAGAGCAGATATTGATTGCTCATAAACTTTTAATCGATTGCCAGACTGCCCAAAAACTACTAAGCGTGGTTTTCGCTCAATTAGCGGTAGTAGTTTATTTGGTTCACCAACACTAGAGAATACAGGTAAAATTGGAATTTGCAACTTTTTACGGGGAGATAGTTTACGTAAAACCCCAGCATAGCCGGGCTTGTTAGTAATAGTGCGATCGCTAAGATGTAAAATACGAGCGATAAGGTACTTCTGTAGTGGTTCTGTCCAAAACGCACTACTCCAAATCGGATAATGAGTAGCATGGACTTCATGGAACATTGTAACTAAAGTCGTTTTAACTACTCTCTGCTGCCATTGGTACAATCCATTAACTAACCAAACTGGACATCCCCGTTTAGCGTAACCGTAACCTACATAATGTAAAAGGACACAAGTAGAGGAAGAAGCAAGTTCTGACAGTACAGAATTTAAAGCTTGTGCAGAGTGTTTTGCAACTTTCTTGATAGGAAAATCTTCAATGATTACTTCTCCTGTCCAATTAGGATCAGCAACTACAAATAAGGTGGTGACGCCAAAGTCTTGACGAAGTTGCCTAGCCAGTGCTAATGCATAGTCACCTACTCCGTTTATGGCTGGAGGTAACTGGGGAACAATCTGTATAATCATTTAACCATATTTACGTATTAATGATTGAGGTTATTGCTATGACAAAAGTTGCTTAAACAATATTTGTAACTGTTGATTATGCCGTTGAGGAGTAAATTGTTTAGCAAAGTTAGCCGCTATCTGACCAAGCTCATGGCAGTATTCCCAATTATCTCTTAAAACCAAAAGTTTTTGAGCGATCGCTTCTGCATTCATTACAGGAACTCGCCACCTTTCATCTGGAACTGGTACCCCACAATTATCACTAACTATGATGGGTAACCCACAAGCCATTGCTTCCATAGCGACCCAACCAAATGTATCCACTAGGGAAGGTAAGACTAATACATCCGCCTGCCAATAGTGTTGACGTACTCCCACTTTTGTTGTGGGTGAAGCGTAAGTATAGGAGCCTTCATACTTGGCTAAAAAAGGTTTAATCTCTGGTGTGATAGAACCTAATAATGTTAATTCAACATCTGTTTTACACAAATCAATAGCTTGTAATAAGTAGGGAATGCCTTTGCGAAAGCCTATAGATCCAACAAATAGTACCCGTAGCGGTTTTGATTTACTAAGAGTAGGTATGGGTACAGGTTGAAAGAAGTCGGTATCTATCCAGTAGGGAATAGAAATCATTCTTTCTTCAGGAAAACCTGCTGCTAGAAAAGTTCTTTTCTGGAACTCTGAAAGCATGAGTAAGATATCTGCCATACTGAACTCTAAACCCTTGGTTTCAGCAATCTGGGGATTGTCGAAAGGCTCAGGGCGTTGTATTTGCAGATCATCAGCCGAAGCATTGAGAATACTAGTCAGAAAATCAGGATGTACCTGTGGACAGTCGAGAATAGTAGTTATACCCTTTTGACGGGCTACTTCCAAAGAGTACCGAGCACAAGTTTCTCCTCCAACAAAAATTTTGCTATCGAGACTTTTTAGTTGTTTAGCTACCCACCGATCAAACCAATCATTCACTTCTGCCCGAGCCATATCTGTTCGAGATGTTTTTGGCAGGAGATAAAATTTTAATAATGGCCAAGGAAATTCTTGGACATTTTTTGGCTCTAATTCTGGCCGTCGCATATTAATTAAGCGATCAGAGCCAACTATCGTTGATAGCAGGTTGCCCCACTTTCCAGGGGCATCAATTAAGGAACAAAAAAATTTATCTAGAGAATCCATATCCTGAGCCGCTAGGGCAACTTGATAGATGCGATGGACTCCACTATAAGCAATACTAATTCCAGACATAAACTTTAATCTTAAGTGTGAACGCTTACGGTATGGAGTGCTTTGAGTAAAGCTGTATAGTTTTCAGTAAAACTCCAGTTCTGAATCATTGCTAAACTGCGTTCTCCCATTTGTCTGGCATTATCTGGATTGTTAAGAGTACGCTTTAGAAATTCTGCTAATTCTGTTACTGAGCCAACTGGAAAAATATAGCCATTCTCACCATCTTTGACGAGATCAACTGCCGCACCTACTTGATCGCTAGCGATTACTGGTTTAGCAGCATTCATGACTTCATTGACAACTAAACCCCAAGGTTCAAAACTAGACGGTAAAACAAATACGTCACACAGATTGTAAAATGCAGGTAATTCAGACTGATTGCGAAAACCTAAAAAGCGAATAGATTGCCAATTTGTTGCTTTTGCAGCCGATTCTAGCTGTGATCGCAAAGCGCCATCACCCACAAAAAGTAAATAAGGTTCTGGTTCTTGCACACCGTCTGAAGATAGTAAGCGGTAAGCTTCTAGCAAATCTTGGGGACGTTTGGCATCAGCCAATCTGGCTGCGTAGAGTATAATAGGTCTGCCTGGTGTTAGGTTGAGTGATCGTCGCAATTGTTCTCGATTAGCCTGAGCTAAAGTTGCTTGGTTTTGGAAGTAATCGTTATCTACTGCATAAGGCATCCAAAATAATTTATTTTGATTAATCCCGTAGCTTTGATAAAATTTATAATTTAATGTTCCTATACATAAAAATCCAGATATTTTTTGAAATAGGATTTTGAGAAAAACATCTTTAAAAAATTTCTTGACTGGATTGTTTGGTTCCTGTAAGCCGTTAGATTCTCCTCGCATAAATACAGGAATCCCTAAAGACTGAGCTGCTGAGATAGCCTGCAAACCACAAATCTGTGACCATCCATGCACCCAAACAGCATCAAATTTTCCTAGTTTTAGCTGTTGTAAGATATCAGTAGCGATCGCCTGCCGTAACATTCCTGTTGGCTGCTTAGAACCCCAACATTTCAGAAATTGATAATCATATCCTTCTGTCAGTGGTACATCCCACTGAATGTATTGCCCAAAGCCTGAGTCTTGATAAGCTTTTAATGAAAAATCACTATAGAAAAATACTTTTAATTCAATATCTGTTTTTGCTGCTATTAAACATAACAAAGGCGCTTGATATTGAATTGGATGAGATACAAAATAAGCTAATTTATAAGACATTTTAACTACTGAATTACTTATGCTTAACATGAAAATAAAACAACGATGCTATTGTGAATTTTTGTTCGTAGAATTAATGGAGTATTATTGGTAAATCGTTCGCAACCATCAATCCAATTACTGGGTAAGAAATTAAACAAAGTTCGCAACTTTAAATAACCATTTGTTAATGGATTATTGAAAAATATGGATTCTAAAATAGATAAATTAGCTTGTTGAGCTAGTAATTCAATTTCATATAGATGCAATAAAAAGATATGACCATCAGAATTAGGTTGAAATTGTACACTCTCAAATTGAGTTGGATCGGAACATTCAGAAAATTTGGGTAAACGGTTCTGGAAATATTCACCATTAGGTGTACTCATAATTATGTAACCACCAGGTTTAACCATCTGAGAAATTTTCTTTAAAAATTCATCAGGATGGGCAACGTGTTCAATAACTTCAGCAATTAAAATAACATCGAATTCCGAATCAAAACCTAGTGATAAAATGTTCCCTGGTGTATAATTTATTGTCCCGTATTCCCATTTTAGTTTGACATAATCAATTAAATCTTCACGAAGATCATTCCATGTAACTTCATAACCTAATTCTGCTAACATCAAACTAAAATTTCCCTGCCCAGCAGCTACATCCAAAACTTTTGCTCCAGGTTTTGCAACTTTTTGTATTAACTCTAAGATATGTCTACGACGATTAGCATATGCATAAGCATATCCTTTAGAACTGGCATCTTCTCCATAAATTTCTAGCAAATCATAGGGATAGCTATATTTCCAACTTTCAGGCCAACTATGTTCAAGAGTAACTTTTTTCATAATTTTTTGAATCTGTACCAGTATGATTTTAATTATTATTTAATATAGATTTTATATAATTCTCTGCTATTTTTTCCCATGAGAATGTATTGTAATAATTGTCCATACACATAGATTTTATGGGTTCATCAAATAGTTGTTGTAATGGAGGTGGAAAAAATTTTAGCATATCCTTAGAAAATAGTTGTAAATCAATGACTCCACCTGCTGGTTTTGCAAAAACAGGCATTCCAGACTCTAGCATTTCATTTAATACAAGTCCCCAACCTTCAACTCTACTAGTAAATAATCCAATATCATGGTTGGCAAGTATAGAATAAAGTTGGCTCCTTTCAAAGGATGGCAGGATTTTTACTCTACCTGATTGAATTAATCCAACTGGAAAATCTTTCTCAACCGAAGTAACGCATCCAGCAATTGTAAAAATGTCTTGAGGGTATAATGCTGCTCTTTTAACTATAAAATCAACAAGTTCCTTAATTCCTTTATGGGCTATCCAACGCCCTATCCAAAGAAATCGAGTTCCTTCTTTCTGATTCTTTTTTCGATTTAAACGGACTTTGGCTAGTTCTATTTGATCAGCTTTTGAAAGCGCATGATTATAAGACATCATCTTATTTCTCCACCAAGGAAAACATTTATTCATCCATTGAAGTTCCAAGCTACCGAGACAAAAAATATATTTTGCTCTTCTCCATCCTTGGAGTAGTAACAATATATTTACCGTTGCAAATAAATAATTAAATGGCAGAAGTACTGTATCTTTTAATCCTTTGTTTTTTATATTATTTAAATTAGATGCTATGTATAAAATATCAGGTTGAACACTTCGAGCTACCACCAATCCTGATTTGCTAACTTGCTTTGTAATAAATGCAGCATAACAATCAATTACATCAAAGGGTGTTTGATTACTCAAGAAACTATCCAATTTTGACCGCATTAATTGAAGACTTTGAAGACCTTGCCACCATCTTGTCATGTTAGGCATGGGGTGAGGAGACCATAAAGTAACTTCGTGTCCTTGTTCACGCAATGCTTCTGCTAGATTGATTGCCACTTGACCAGCACCAAATTCAGCAGACAGAGGAGAGTGTGTAGCTATCAGTATACGCAGCGATCGCATGACAAATTTACCTTATACAAAAATTGGCAGTTAATTATTTAGGAATTTTATAAATATCTAAATGTTTTTGAACAACCGTTGACCAACTCAAAGGTTCTACCCATTCACGACAACTGGCTTGAAATTCTGTGTATTCTACTGGAGACAAGTTAATCATTTGACTAAGAGCAGCAGCGATCGCCTCTTTTGAATTCTGCTTGACAACAAAACCTGTATATCCATTATCTACAAACTCATGCATTGCTCCTGCATCTGTACAGATGGCTGGAGTTCCACAAGCTTGAGATTCCAGCAAAGTAAAACCCATTAATTCCGGAACAGGGCTGTAGTTACCATAACAGTCTGTGTGAACTGAAGGTAAAACTGTTACCAGCGCAGTGCGATATTCATGCAGCAATTTTCGATCATCTGCATCATGAACAAACTCTACTGGCAAACCTTCTGCTAGTTGCTTGATATACTGGTAAAACTCCTCGTTGTAAACTCTGCCAACAATTTTGAGCTTGTAATCTAGGCGATTTAATTTATGGAAACCCTCAATTAAATAATTGATGCCTTTATGAGGCAAAATCCTACCAACATATAAAATCTTTTTTTCTTTAACCAAGGAGGTATCGGGGCAAAACTTAATTGTATCAATGCCTCCTTTAATTAAAACTGCTTTTTTTTGGAGAACAGGAGGAAGTAAGTTAACAGCAAATTCAGATTGTGCGATCGCATTTCTATAACTATTGAATACTGGTAGTTTTTGGTTCAAAACCAGGCTTCCTCCTCCACCGTGATCAGTAACAAAAACTAGTTTACCTAGCAAAAAAGCTGCTAAACAAGCTATATCAGAAACTAGGGTATAAATATAGTGTATATGTACTATATCTGCATTTATAATAGAATTTAAATATTGAAAGCTAAGAGGATTTGCTTTGTTTCCATGAATTAAATATTTAACAGGATAAATCTCTATTTTGAGATTACCTTGGCGATAAGATTTACGTACTGAAGAAAAACTGACAAGAGTCGTATCTAAAAATTTTGACATCCATAATGATAATTCTGTTGGATAGCGTTCGCCACCACCTATAACTGATGAATTGTCAAAAAAAGTCGGTGTTAAGTGAACTATTTTCATTTAAATCTTAGCTTTACTAATATGTATTAAAATTCAAATTTATGCTGAATAAAATGTTATGTTAACCTCTCAAGAGTTTGGAATTATTTTTTGGAAAGTCTGGAAAATTTATTTAATACCTCCTTAAGAATGGATTCTTTAGGCTTTTGATATAATTTAATATGTAAATAATCATACTCGTATATTCTTAGAATTTTACGTAAAAAACTTTTTATCTTTTCTTTAAAAATCAAAAATCTTAAGTAATCATAGTTTTTGAAAGGATCTGTATTCATTATTTGAAAATCTTTGGAAAATTTATTAATCAGTTCATAATATAAGTATCGCATTTCTGGAGTAATTTTTTTACCATTGTTAAATGAATTAAAGACATAAGGATATTTTTTATACTCTTCGTAACCACATTGTAATAATAATTTCTTATAGTTATTTCCTATTTCTTCCCAAATGCTAGTATTTTTTTCAGTAGGTAAATATCTAGAAGCAATGGAAGGCTGAGAAATATTCCATCCAGTAAAATGGATAAATAGTACAGGTTTATCATTAATAAAATAATTATTATCTTTTTTGTAGATTGGATGCGAAATTAAACTCCAATATCCTACATTAGCTCCTGGATGAACTAATAATGTGACTTCCTTGAATAAACTAGGAGCAAGGTTTAACCATAGTTGATCTACAAAAAGCAAATTTATTTCTCCTTCGCCTCTTCTTTGGAAGGCGTACTGGTTAAGCCTTTGATTGAACCATTCTATGAACTTTCCAGCTTCATCAGTTCTTCTAATTCCAAGAAAACCTGCATTGTAAACACCAGATCCTAAAAGTCTTACTTCTAGTACCTCATAATTAGGATGATTAATAGGAGCTACTAAGTGCGGGTTTAATAGAATGGAAGTGGTTTCAAGTTGTTGAAATATCTCTTCAAGAGAGCTATAAATTAATATATCTGAGTCTAAAAATAACCATAAATCTGCAAGTTTCTTCTCATAAATGAATTGATGAAGTATACCTCTTAATGCACAACATAACTCAAAGGGCGTGTAGTAAAAACACATTCTTTTGACAGTTGGCTGGTCAGGTAAGTCTTCGAGTTTAATTAACTCGAAAGGTTCTTGAGCAGGATCGAAGTATTCATCTACTCTGTCGGCTAACAAAACATATAATTTGATATCAGGGTTATGTTTAGTTAATGAAGTTGCTAAGGCACGAGCATAAGCTAAGTAATTTTTTGTAATAATAGTACAAGCTATTTTTTCATTCATATTTTTATGACTAACAAATTAAAAAAAACAAGCTAAAAATTTGAATAAATCAATCTTCAAATTTTATGTACGCAAACCCAAATAGTAACGTAAATAAAACCACTCAGGTAATAAAAGGCTGATCTGACCAAAGCCAGATTTTTGAATTAGTCGGAGCCAATTTTGGCATCTTTCAGGAAAGGGCATGAGCCTAATATGTCCTTGAATCATGCCGTTAAGGTCAATATGCTGGTTTTCGGGATAATAATATGGAAGTAAAGTATCTGGTTCCCCTAGAGAAATTAGATCCTTTGCAAAAGTAGTTACATTTAGCGGAGGCAAAGTAGTAGCACGCTGGTATAGTTCTTCTACAAATTGCTGCCAGCCTTTTCCTGTATGTGTCTCTGTTATCTTGGTTCTTGTTGCTTCACCTAGAGATAGCCGAAACTCTTCATTTGCTACTAGTTTTGATAATACTTGGGTATACTCATCTAAATTATGTGCATAGATGAGATTGCCTTTTAAGCCAGGAGCATCTCCACCAAGGACATCAGATGCAGCAGAAAAATAGTGGCGGCTGACTAGAGGTGTACCATAGCTGCCTGCTTCCAACATCGATGTAATCGAAGTCATGGGAAAGGAGTCTACATATATATCAGCAGCTTGATAAAAAACAGCAGTGTCTTCACGTTCGGCAAATATTTTAATTCTGTTATTTGTTTGCTGAATAGCTGCTGACCAGTCTGCACTATTACCCGGCCCAATGACTATGAGAATAGCTTGCTGATACTTCTTTAATAGTATAAGGTGTGCATCAGCAAAGTTGATATCATCTATTGTTTTATATTTAGATGATCTTGCTATTGAAAGTAAGAGGATACTATCTTCGGCAAGTCCTAATTGTCGTTTGGCCTCTTTTCTAGAGATGGTTCTCTGTATGGGACTCAAAATAATTGGAACTAGAGCGTTGCGTTCTGGTTCAATGCCGCGACGTGCTTTTGAAAAACGCATTCCAGATTCGCGCAGGTTAGCTACAACATCGCTAATACTAGCTCCCACCCAAAGGTATGTGTCAGCATGATTGACAAAAATAATTGGTGGTAATTGTTCTTTGTTGGTAAACGCAATAGTAGGAATAACGTCATCACATAATGTGTGTAACACAACTATATCTGCTGATGTAGCATACTTGTGAAGTTGTTTAGCCCAAGAAATTAGGCTACCAACACTTTCATTTAAAACGTATATTTGACCCTGACGCTGGCTGACAGCATCTATAAGGATTTTCGGTACTTCCCTTGGTGCTTGTTGGGTTAATACCACAGAGTGCGATCGCTCTGTATCTTGCTCAATCCAACGCCAGAGCATTCGGGAATGTCCACCAATACTCGTTACAGAAGTGGCAACATGAAGTACGTGCTTTGGTGATTTAGGTAAAGTTCGGCGCTGAATCGGATGAGTGTTGCGTATGATTTTGCGTCCAATTGTGAGGAGAACTTGTTCGAGTTCTGGACTGACAAAAAGACCACTATGTTTGCAAATAGCATAAAAGGCAGCAATATCAGCATACACCGCAGCAGCCTCATAGTTGCCACGCAGCAGATAGCCTTTGGCTTGAGTAACTAAGCTATGGAATTCTTCAAAATTTTGTTGAATCAGGCGACTGCCTTCTTCTTGCCAAAAGCTGAGTGTATTATTAGCTATTTTTTCCATACAGTTACTTTGCTAAATCCTGCTAAGTTTTAATGGCTACTACACCTCAACCTGACAAACTCTTTTCAAAGCCATGATCGCCCGATCCTGTTCTTCTTCGGTCATTTGATGGAACAGTGGCAAAATAATGGCATGATCCTGTGCTTGTTCGCTCTCGGTAAGGCGATCGCATTTTCCTGGTTCACAGTTACAAGCTTCCCGACTAGTACCACATGACCAAGCTTCAATCTGATATGCGCTTTCGCGGTGAGCGCACATAATACCACGTCGCGTAGCAATGCCAGCATCCAACATTACTTGCATCACTTGCACTTGGTCACACTTCTCTGTTAAGCGTACACAGTAACTTTGCCAATTACTTCTTGCCCATGCTGGCTCTGTCGGTAGTTTCAATCCCGGTACATCTGCCAACTGCTCGTTATATCTTTGTGCTAAGTAACGGCGGCGTTCTACAATCTCCGGAAGGCGCTTGAGTTGTTCTCGCCCGACTGCGGCTTGGATGTCGGTCATGCGGTAGTTGTAGCCCAACATCGGGTAAGATTCAAAGATGACTTGTTTGGCTCCGTGGCGCACAGTATCAGGAACGCTCATCCCATGTTGTCGCCAGAGGCGAAACTGTTTGTCCCATTCGGCATGATTTGTAGTCAACATCCCGCCGTCGCCGGTACTAACTACTTTGCGGGGGTGGAAGGAAAAGCAAGCAATATCTCCATGTGGCTTGCCGATTTTTTCCCATTGCCCATTCCAGAGAACCTCACTGCCGATCGCACAGGCAGCATCCTCAATCACTGGTAAATTGTGACTACGGGCTACATCTAAGATAGCTTTCAGGTCGCATGGCATTCCCATTTGGTGAACTACGAGAATAGCACGGGTGCGATCGCTAATCGCATCTGCAATTAATACGGGGTTGATATTATAGCTTTGCGGCTCAATGTCCACAAACACAGGTATTGCCCCACAGTAACGGATGCTGTTAGCCGTAGCAATATAAGAGTGACTGACGGTAATTACTTCATCCCCAGACTGTACACCTACAGCTAACAGCGCTAGGTGTAATGCTGTGGTGCAATTGGAGACGGCACAAGCATATTTAGATCCTACGTAAGCGGCAAATTCCTGCTCAAACGCAGCGACTTCTGGCCCTTGAGTCACCCAGCCTGACATAATAGCCCGTTTGGCTGCTTCAGCTTCGGGTTCACCCATCCAGGGTTTTGCGATCGGAATATACTGCATTTTCTCAGACATTGCTTACTTCCTTTGCCAATTTCTGTTCGCGCCACCAATTCACCAACTGACGCAATCCTTCTTCTAAAGATACCTGTGTCTCAAAGCCGAGCAATTTTTTAGCTTTACTGACATCTGCCAGTCTACGTGCTACGGGGTTAACTTTGCGCTCTGGGCCATATTCTGGTTGCAAATCTGATCCCATTACTTTAGCTAAACTATAAGCAAGGTCATTTAAGCTGCTTTCCACACTACTAGCAATATTAAACACCTCATCAGTAACATCGGCTTTAGCAGCCAAGATATTGGCTCTAGCAATGTCCTCAATGTACACAAAGTCCATTGTCTGCTTGCCATCACCGAAAATTAGTGGCGCTTGACCTGCAACAATACGCTCCATCCAACGAATCAATACCTCAGTGTAGACACCGTAAATATCCATACGCGGCCCGTAGACGTTGAAATAGCGCAATGCCACATAGTCTAGCCCATACATATCGTAGAAACTACGTAATAGACCTTCATTAAAGACCTTGGCTGCACCGTAGATAGTGCGATTGTTGTAAGGATGATGAGATTCAGTTGTGGGGAACTCCTCGGCCATACCATATATTGAGGCTGAGGAAGCAGCAACTACCTTTTTTACCCCGGCTTTCACTGCTGCTTCCAAGACATTGAAAGTTCCATCAGCCAAAACTTCTAATGCCAAACGCGGTTCTTCAGCACATTGGGTAATGCGAATTGCAGCCTGATGAAAGACTATATCCACACCTTGCATGACTTCTGCAAGAAGTTTTTGATCTCGAATATCGCCTTCCACAATTACCAAAGGCCCGTGTTCTTTTGCCCAAGCAAGGTTTGTTAATTGTCCGCGCGTGAAGTTATCCAAGACAACAATTTCAGAAACCTCTTCTTTGACCAATAAATCGGCAATATGAGAGCCAACTAAACCTGCACCGCCTGTAATTAATACCCGACTATTTTTCATTGTTTTGTAGTTTGATAATTTGTGTTTCTAGAATTTGAATACGATTTAGCAAGTCAGATACACGTAAACCTAATGTGCTTTTAACAGACTTAATAATATTTGCTGCTGCTGTCTTTTCTTCACCTTCCAACTGAACTTCCAAAATTCTTAGTACCCCATCACCTGTCAGGACATCAACAAAACCTTCTGTTTTTGATCTGCCGATAACCCGGCCAGGTATGCGCCCTACATAGGTAGGAGGGTTATCTATAGGCTTGGCTCGCCACACCAACAACTTTTTCCCTTGAAAGTAGGTGTATGAACCAGGAAAAGGTGAGACTAATGCCCGAATAAAGCAGTCTATACTTCTAGTAGAAATTGACCAATTAATTTCACCGTCTTCAGGAAGGCGAGTACAACAATAACTAGCTTCAGCATGATTTTGTGGTAGTCCTTCATAACCATGAAAAGCTTTGACAACTTTATCTGCTAAATGTTGTTCCTGAATTTCATTTAATTTTTCGTATATAGTCCCTACAGTATCATCAAGACCAATCGTAATTAACTGTTGAAATAGAATATTTCCCTCATCTAAACCAGGCGATATTTTATGAAAAGTGATAGCGGCAGAAGTTTCATCATTAATAATCGCCCAATTGACATTCGCACGACCGCGATAATGGGGCAAAGGGGAATAATGGACATTAATAAATGTAGACAGTTCAATCAGATTTGGTGGCAATATTTGGTTATAAGAAGAAACTACTACGCAATCTGGCTGAAATTTTAATAGTAATGATTTAATTTGTTGCTGAGAAGTGTCTGGAAATATAGGGATATCCGCTTGTTGAGCGAGACTGACAACGGGATCATCAGATTCAATATCTACATTTCTCACTACCCCTTGGACGCTGCACTTTGACACTAAAGATTTCAGCGCACTTAAGGTAGTTGTACCGATACCGATTAGAAGTACATTAACCATTCACCACCTACATTCACAGCAGTTGCACAAATTCCATAGCTGAGTTATCGGGCTGTAAGGATTGTCGCCAAATAGCTTCTGCCGCTTTCAGTCCACCTGTTTGCAGTCTAATAATTGGTTCTGGGCCTACTGCTGAGGGTAGAATAGCCATGTGTCCTGCTTTCGGCTCTACTTCTGGGCATACTGGGATATTATGAGCAGAAAAAGCAGACCGTTCTATGTCTCCCCAATACTGAGCTACAAGTGTCCCTGGCCAATACTTGGCAATCATCTTGGCATCTTTAACAGATAGGACAGGTTCTGGTCGGGGTTGCAAAGCTACCAAGATCGCATCATAGGTTTTGTCTGTGGGCGCTGCTGCAATACTGTCAACAGTGTCTACATTAGCACCAGCATTTATTAAACCACGTTCAATGAATGAACTAAAAAGGTTATCACACAACAATAAAATGTTACTTGTGTAAACAGCAACTCCTGCGTCTAATAGGAGCTTGACTGCCATGATACCCAAAAATGAGAAGACATCTACACCAGGGTAGCGTTCATTTACACCTACCACTGGGATACCCCGTTGTTGACAGCTTGTAAGATCCACATCCTCTGGTCTAAATTCCCACGCTTCATACATTAAGCCAATGACTGCTGTGGGTTTCATCCAGGCAATCATTTCTGCATTAATGGGACGGACGTGTCCGCTGTTAGTGATAATGTCAGCTTGGGCGACAATATCTTTAGTTTTCTCCGTGATAAATTGAATCTGCTCGCTCACCCCTGCTAGTGCAGCTAGTTCCAGTGTCTGGGATTTCACTTCTTCTAGAGTGCCATAACGGCTACTGCGAGCGATCGCAAACACTTTTTTTGCTCCGGCGATCGCTGCTAATACAGGTGTGACTGCATAAGCTCCAGTCGCCGCTTCTGTAAGTACGATTAAGTTATTTAGTTGCAGTTCGCAGCGTTTAACTGCTTGCTGCATTAGATTAACGAGGCGTTGGGAGTTCAAACCAGGACGGGTATCGTACATTAAACAGTAACTCCCTGAAGAATGCCTTGAAGACTTTCAGCCACAGTATTAATTTGTGGTGGTGTTAGTTCAGCATACATAGGTAGTGAAAATACCTCCCTAGCTGCTAGTTCTGAGTGCGGAAAATCTCCTATTTTATAGCCTAAATCTGAATAAGCTGGTTGCAAATGTACAGGAATGGGGTAATGAATACCTGTTTGGATACCCTGATCATTTAACTTCTGCTGTAGTTCATCTCTTTGGGGCGATCGCACGGCGTATACATGATAAACGTGACGACTGTAGGGCATGACTGTAGGTATGGTCAAGCTGAAATCTTTTAGTAAACCATCGTACTGTGCTGCATTTGCCCGCCGTGCCTCAGTCCATTTCTCTAAATACCGCAGTTTCACTCGCAAAATGGCTCCCTGGATACCATCCATTCGATAGTTATAGCCTTTGATAACATGGTGATACTTACGTTCTTGACCCCAATCCCGTAACATCTGCATAGTATGGGCATATTCGGGATTATTGGTGACTATCATGCCTCCTTCACCATAAGCGCCTAAGTTCTTTCCTGGGTAAAAACTAAAACAGCCAATGTCACCGATGCTACCTATTCGCTGACCCTTATATTCAGCCCCGTGAGCTTGGGCAGCATCTTCTATGACAGTCAAACCATGACGGCGGGCAATCTCCATAATTGGCCCCATGTCCGCTGGTTGACCATACAAATGCACTGGCAAAATCGCTTTTGTGCGTTCGGTTATGGCTTTTTCGATTTGGGTGACATCTATTGTGTAGGAAACAGGGTCAATGTCTACAAAAACTGGTGTAGCTCCGGTGTAACAAATCGCCGCCACGGTAGCAACAAAAGTAAAAGGTATGGTAATCACTTCGTCACCAGCACCAATACCAGCTGCTAACAGTGCTAAATGAAGGGCGCTCGTACCTGTATTGACAGCAATGCCCTGTTCAGCATTACAGTAATTGGCAAACTCTTGTTCTAGGGCTGTAACTTCATTCCCTAAAACAAATTGCGTACTTTCTAGTACTTTTAAGACTGCGGTATCAATTTCATCTTTGATACTAAGGTATTGAGTTTTCAAGTCTAGAAATGGAATCATGCTGCTACCTCTGCTAAATTCAGTTCAATTAATTGACCACGCTGCTTGATTGATTGGGTAGCAGCTTCTAAAATCTTGACTGTCTGTAGTCCAGCTTCGCCATCGGTAATGGGACGCTTGCCTTGATTAATACAATCAATGAAGTGTAACCCTTCTGTCCGCAATGCTTCTGTCATATCCAACTTGGGAGACCACATATCCCCAGTACGATAACCAATCAGCATTTCGTACATACTTTCAGAATTGCCATTGACGGTAATTCCCTTGTCGTAAATCTTGACCTTTTCGCTGGGTTCCAAGTCGTCATAAACAATCATGCGTTGACTCCCACCAATCAAGGTGCGACGAACTTTGACTGGGGCTAGCCAGTTAACATGGAAGTGAGCAATCAAGTTACTTTCAAAGAAGCATGTCAAGTAGGCAATATTTTCTGGCTCTCCTGGAACGTGGCTAATCCCTGTAGCAGAGACAGCATAAGGCTGGGATGGTAACACATAGTTCATGATTGAGAGGTCATGAACTGCTAAGTCCCAGATGACATTGACATCATGCTGAAAAAGCCCTAAATTCACGCGTACAGAATCGTAGTAGTAAATATCTCCTAGTTGATTGTTGACAATTAAATCATGCATCTTGCGTACAGCGCCTGTATAGACAAAGGTGTGATCCACCATCAGTACCAAGTTGCGTTTTTCTGCCTCTTCAATCAGTCGCCTTGCTTGCTCAGAGGAGGCTGTCATTGGTTTTTCGACTAATACGTGCTTGCCAGCCTGCAATGCAGCTAAAGCCAAATTGAAGTGAGTGGAAACTGGTGTGGCAATTATAACCGCGTCAATGTTAGGATCTTTAAATATGTCTTGACAATCTGTTGTTACTTGGATGCTGGGATAACGAGCCTGTACCTTTGCTAGTAGTTCTGGTTTAAAATCACTGACTTTGGTAACTTGTGCGCCTGGAATTTCAGCAAAATTCCGTACTAGATTAGGTCCCCAATAACCATAGCCAATGACACCGATATTGATATTTCCCATTGTTCCTAAACTAATCAGATTTTTTGAAATAAACTAGAAATTGCTGCTATTAAAAAATTATGTCTAACTTGTTATTCTAATAGTATTCGGCTTTAATTAAGTCAGATTTCTTTTATCTTTACAGCTTATAAAAATTCCCAAAATTAGCATTTCAAGGCTTGTTATCCAGAAGTCAAGTGTAATTTCATTCCTGAGCATAGCTAATAAACTATTTAGCCTTTTTTTAGCTTGCCTTTCTGTAAAGAATATTTTAGCTTTTTGCAAATTCAGGATTTAATTATTAATTTTTCTAAATTAATCGCTCTATTTTCTATTAGCAACAATTCCACCAAAAATTAAAAAAGCAACTATTACACTAGGTAACATATTAGCTTCGGGAATTGCATTAAATGGTTTTTTGATACTCAAAATTGCATAGTTTGCTTGTTCATGTCCGAGAGTAAAAATATCTTGACTCTCTCCTTTATAATTATCCCATTTTGTGATGTAATTATCTACCTTACTGATAACAAAAAGAGAGTCATTCGGGGTAAATACTCCTCGATATGGAACCAAGGCTGATGGATAATTATTGATCTGTGTTGGTACAATCTGTTGAGAATTAAGTAACAATGCAATGCTGTTAACAAGGTTTTTAGCCCCTTGGGGATTATCCCAAAAAGCAGGTGTTTTAAAACTAGAGCTATCAGGAGAACCAAACAAATTGAAAAATGAACCATAATGGAAGGTCACATCATAAGTGATATCATCAACTACTAAGTCCTCAATTTTATTGATATTATCCAAATTACTGTACTTCAGTTGTACAGCAACAGCAGGAGTGGTGTTAGCCATAATAATGGCGGAGCTTAAAAGTGAAACTAGATAAATAGTTTTGGATTTAATTTGGTTAGTGAGCAAGTAAATTTTCTTAAGCATTTTAATCTTTAGTTCAGACTTGCCGCTGCTATTTCTAAGTTTTGGTTATGATCGCGTACATCACCAATCACACGAGCAGGTACTCCTACCACAATTGCATAATCAGGAACATCATGGGTAACTACTGCTCCAGCTCCAACAATAGCTTTTTTACCAATTTTTATTCCTGGCAAGATAGTAGCATTGCTACCGATGGAGGCACAGCGTTTGACTAAAGTCTCCACTACAACCCAATCAGTATCCATCTTCAAACTACTATCTTCATTAGCTGCACGAGGATAAAGGTCATTAGTAAACATGACTCCATGACCAATAAAAACTTCATCTTCAATAATGACCCCTTCGCAGAGAAAGCTATGTGATGAAATCTTGCACTTGTTACCTACAATGACATTTTTTTGAATTTCTACAAATGTTCCAATTTTTGTGTCATCTCCAATAGTACAACTATAGAGGTTTACTAATTGGGGATGAAAAATTTTGACGTTGCTACCCAATTTCACATCATCATTCACTGGCATAATATGACTACCTTGCTATAACGATCAACCATTTTTTTATTTCTTGTCTATTTTTTTCTCGCATCTAAGAAAAAAATGGGAATATACTAAAATTTATACATTTAGTATACTCCCAAGTAAAATTGGGCCTATAAACAAGCCTTCCTGTGAAAGTGAACAAATCCCAATCTGTTCAGTGGAGAACTTGTCTCCCGAATCAGTTAAGTTTTATATGATGGAATTAATGCACTAATTAGTGCTAATTCTACGGAGTAGTACTAAACAATACATCTACCCAATAGTTGCTTGCAGCGTAAGAGCTAGTGGGGAACGCAGAACCAGCACTATAAGTATAAACACCGTTACCTCCACTTACACCATTAGCCAACGCGTGCAGAGGTGGTTTGTCCACACTAGAAGTAAAGTAATTTTCAGTCACAGAATATTTTCCGACACTAGTGTGGTAAGACACCACGTAGACAGTATTAGCGTTAATAGCAACTGAGGTATTAAAATTAGCCTGCTGCCAGCCAGAAGCAGTCTCACTGGTAAAGGTTACTTGAGCTAACTGCTGACCACTGCTATTCCACAATGTTCCGACATGAGTATTAGTATTCTGGGGACTCTTGTAGAACTTGATGCCCTTGATATAGCCGTTGACATCAGAGCGGAATTTCACACCTAATTCCACAGGTGAGATGTCTGGGTCTGTGATTACAGCAGGTGTGGCATTGTTATCCCAGATACTAATTACTGATGTGGCGCTTGTAGTAAACGACCAGATGAAGTCTGCTGCTAGAGCATTACCTGCTTGGTCTTTGACTCTTGGGCCAGTTGCACCCCCTTTAACAGTAGCAGTATAACTGGTGGAAGTTGCTAGTGGACTGCTAGGTGTAAGTATAGCGGTACGGCTTTCTGTATCATAAGAAACAGTGGCAGGTATCGCCGTGTTATTTGGATCGCGTAATTCAAAGGTATTTGTGTTAATTGTTGCTGTATCTATCGCCTCACTAAAAGTGGCTCTGACGGTTGTGCTTGTGCTAACCCCTGTTGCACTGCTAGTTGGAGTTGTAGAAGTCACCGTTGGCGGAGTTGTATCTGGAGTATTAGTAGTAAACGACCAGCTGACATTTGCTGCTAGAGCATTACCTGATTGGTCTTTGACTCGTGGGTCAGTTGCACCCCCTTTAACAGTAGCAGTATAGGTTGTGTTTGCTGCTAGTGCTACGCTAGGTGTGAGCGTTGCAGTATTGTTTGCTGAGTTATAGCTGACAGTAGCAGCTACTAGTGCATTGTTAACACCGCGTAACTCAAAGGTATTAGTGTTAATTGTTGCTGGATCAAGCGCCTTATTGAAGGTAGCTGTGACGGGTGTATTGGTGCTAACTCCTGTGGCATTGGCATTTGGAGTTGTAGTAGTCACTGCCAAACCAACATTAGTATTGAAAACCACATCCACCCAGTAGTTGCTGGAGTTATAGGTTGAGGTGGGGAAAGTCGGGTTGGCGTTATAAGCATAAACGCCATTACCACCGCTTTCACCATTACGTAAGGCATAAAGCGGGTAGCTATCTACGCCGAAACTGGCAAAGTATCCTTCGTTAAGGGAATAGCGGCCGACATTAGTGTGGTAGGAAGCAACGTAGGTCGTGTTTGCTGTAATTTCTACGGGATTAGAAAAATTAACTTGCTGCCAACCAGAAGCAGATTCGTTTATAAAAGTTGCTCTTGCTAGTTGGGTTCCATTGTTACTCCACAGAGTACCCTCATGTGTACCAGTATTTTGCAGCCCTTTATAGAAGCGCATACCAGTAATGTAGCCATTGACTTGGGAACGAAATTTTACCCCTAGTTCTACTGCAGAAGTTGAGGGATCTGTAATTATGCTTGGGGTGGCGCTATTATCCCAAATAGTGATACACGGGTTATTGGCGCTACATCTAGCTCCGACTGTGACAGTAACCTGTGTTTCTGGTGTTTGAATATTGCCGCTATCATCAACAGCACGACTTTTAATGGTATATGTTCCAGCAGTTGTGGGTTGCCAACTGTAACTCCAGTTAGCACGACCATTTGCTGGATGCCATCTTGTTCCACCATCAACTGATACTTCTACACCACCAACAACACCGCCACCTGTTTCACTGGCTGTACCAATGATTGTAACTAAGGTGTTAGTTTGTACACTTGCGCCATTGGTAGGAAAAGTAATTGCCGATGTGGGAAGTTGAATATCACTTGAAGCAAAGGCTTGTACCAGTCCAGATTGAAGTGTGGCAGGCTGCACACCCATGTCAGCAAATAGATTAACAGTTGCCTGCTGCATCCGTACATCTGGTGTTGTATTCCCGCGATCATGATTTCCATCCAGACCCCAGGGCCACTGTATCGTTCCAGAACCAAAAACCAGCGCCCCGCTACTGTGCTTGTACAATGTCAAGTGGTGAATTGCTGTACCTATGCCATAAGTAGAGCCGTAGTCTTGTAAAATCTCAACATTGTTGACTGTGGTCGTTGACATCCGAATCAAGCCTGGGGGACGAAAGCCGTTATCAATATCTTCGTCCCATTCGTAACCTAAGGTTCCATCGGTTAGTGTAGCCGTACTCCCTGCTGTCAGGTTAGCAATGTTAGTGTTACGCCAAAAACGCATCTTGCCATCATCTGCTGGCACTTTAATAGCAGTAGTCCCCCCGTTTACTTTAAAAATTGTTCCAGTCAAGGCGTTTTCAGGCAGACCACCATCCGCTGGTGGGCTAAAACGTGGGTCACGCCAAGTACCTGTCCATGTGGGTGGGTTTTGCGGATCGATAACTGCATTAGCTTTAGTCTCTTTGTAGCAAACTAAAGTCCGATAGGATGTTCCTGATGAATCAAGACTGTTTTCCCAACGGGTTTTCCAAAAGACTTCGTTACCGCTGAAGAATGCCAAATGGACACCTGCATTTCGGGCGGCTTCAACTTGATCGCGTTGCTGTTTAGACCAATACTCGTCGTGACCTACTGAGAGAAAGACCTTATGATTAGGTATCAGGTCGCCAAAGCGATCGCTATCCACACCAGTAAAGTAGCTAATGTTATAACCGTTAGCCTCCAGCCAGCGAACCATTGGGTATTCGGCATTAAAAAGCCAATCCTGACCGTTGTCAACTACGCGCGTATTAAATGGGCGGTTATAACTGACCTTATATGCCCTACCCGCAGGAGAGCCTGTATAAAGGCTGTTGCCACCATAGTTGTTGTAAGCTTGCCAGGTCGTATCAGATGTCTGGAAAAGTATATCGGAAGTGCTGGCATCGTCCCGAACAATGAAAACAATATGGCTTGCACCTCCATTATTTAGACGCACCACTTTTGCAAAATAAATTCCCGAAGTGGCATTTACTGGAATGGGCCATGATGCTGACACCGACCAGTTACCGCAATCAATTAGCCCAGTTGTCCCATTAGTCAGACAATTTGGTTGGTTCTGAGCCTGACTTCGTGTCACCGAAACGGAATCTACTTTACGGGCACCTTGCCCACCATAGTAGCCCATGCGGTAAATATCCAGACGGTATTGAGTAGCGTTAGTTTGAATTTTGAAGTTAACTGTTTGACCTCGATTGTAGCTAATATCTGTTGCGAAACCTTGGATACTAGTGTCACCAATGCCGTTGATATCCCATTCTGAGGCTGGATTGCCTGCTTTACAGTTTTCGGAAACAATCGAATTGCTTGGAGTGGTGCAGGGATTGGCGGCAAGTACCCGCTGAGATGGCTGCTGAAAGCCTGAGTTCAGGTATAACACCATGCAAAACGACAGTGCTATGGGCATGAATGTGCGAATCAGCTTTTTCATAAAGCCTCTTTTGCAGGCCAGTAGTAGCCGCTAGATAATAGTTTCATAATATATATCTTGCTTTTTACTATTAGTAAATTTGTTCTATGGTTTTATTAATCAGCAAATTAAATTTTTGAGTTATTTTTCAAAAACTGCTGATTGTGGAACATAGTTTTGGTAATTACATTCAAATCACAATTTTTGATTGTGAATCAACAAGGGGGTAAAAGATAGTTTTATAATCAAAACTATCTTTTACCCTCCTTTTCTCTATGTGTGCGTTATCCTACAGTGTTGTACTAAACACAACATCTACCCAGTAGTTGCTAGACTGATAAGTGGAGTTAGGGAAGCCAACCGTTGAACTGTAACTGTAAACTCCGTTACCACCTGTCACTCCATTTTGTAAGGCATGAAGTGGTGGTGTATCCACACCAGCGTTGGCAAAGTAATTCTGGTTAACTGAATACCGACCAATACTTGTCAAGTAGGAGACTACGTACACTGTGTTGGCGGTAATTGCTACTGGGCTACTAAAGTTAACTGTCTGCCAACCAGTAGCACTCAGATTACTCACAGACGCAGTTCCTATACTTGTCTGAGAGCTGTTGTCCCAAAGGTTGACAGTATAGTTTGCTGTGTTGCTATTTCCTTTATAGAAACGAATCGCCTTGATATAACCATTCACGTCGGAACGGAACTTCACACCCAAGTTTACAGCACTAGTATCTGAGTCTTGTAATACATTTGGAGTTACTGAGTTATCCCAAAGGGTGATTCCATCACTCGTAGTGAATGACCAGATCTGGTCCTGTGCTAAGGCATTACCAGCCACATCTTTTACCCCAGAACTACCACCTGTAACAGTAGCAGTGTAGGTGGTGTTTGCTGTCAAGACGGCGCTGGGTGTCAATGTTGCCGTCTTTGTTGCTGCATCATAAGTAACGGTAGCAGCTACTACTGTGTTACTTGGGTTACGCAACTGAAAAGTGCTGCTACTAATTGCTGCCGAATTCATTGCTTCACTAAAAGCGGCTTTGACTGTTGTGTTAATAGCAATACCTGTTGCATTGCTACTGGGAGTGGTTGAAATAACTGTTGGCGGAGTCGTGTCCGTAGCTACAGTAGTGCTGAATAAAACATCTACCCAGTAGTTGCTGGATTGATAAGTATCGGTAGGAAAACCGCTACTACCATATTTGTATAAACCATTACCTCCATCTGCACTATTACTTAAGGCTGTTAATGGTGCTTTCACTACACCAGAACTAGCAAAGAAGCCATTATCAGATGCGTATCGGCCAATACTTGTGTTGTAGGAAGCTACGTAGGTAGTATTAGCAGTTATTGCTACTGGGCTAGCAAAGTTAACTTGTTGCCAGCCAGAAGCACTCAAGTTGTTACGAGTTGCTGTGGCTAAGTTTTGCCCGTTGGTGTTCCACAGGTTGACAATATAGTTGCCTGGGTTGGTATTACCCTTATAGAAGCGAATACCAGTAATATAACCATCGATATCTGAGCGTAACTTGACTCCCAGTTCTACAGTATTGGTGTCGTTTTCCGATTGGTTCGTTGGGATTGTTGAATTAGTCCAAATACTACAAGGTTGCTGCTCTGAACAAGCTAATCCTGCGGTAGTAAAAGACCAAGTAAAGTCTTGTGCTAAGGCTTGATCTGCCTGATCTCTCACTATTGTGCTTTTAAGGGTTGCAGTATAGCTAGTGTTATTTGACAAATTAGCGATTGGGTTCAATTTGGCAGTACGAGTTGCTGCATCATAGGTGACTGTAGCAGTTACCAACGCGTTCGACGAGTCTTTTAATTCAAAGGAACTGGTGTTAATTGTTGCTGCATCAATTGCTTCGTTGAAAGTAGCTGATAAAGTGGTGCCAACACTTACATTTGTCGCTCCATCAGCAGGAAATGGCGGAGAAAGTGTGATATCTGTGATTACCTGTGGAGATGTTGTGTCTGGGTCATAAGTAGCAACGTAAGAACCAGTATCGCCAGGGAATATCGCATACTCAACACCTTTTATAGCCTCTGTCTTACCAGTAGATGGCGTATAAACAGTGTTGCCGCTACGAGTAATACTGCTGAGGATGCCGTTGGTAGACCGAGTTGGTAGCATTGCCTGTAAACCAGTTGCACCAGTAGCTTTAGTGATATTAAAGCTTAATGTGCTGCTAGTCGCGGGGTTTGTCTGTCCTGGAGTCCATGCTAAAGAGTCAAAGGCAGAGTTGTTACGACCATCAAGCCAAGTTAACACCTGACGGGCAGAAACAACTGGTATACCACGGGCTTTAGCTGAGGCTATGATAGCGTCAGATTCTAATATTTGAGCTTGATCTGTATGGGCATTGATATTAAAAATACCGTAGTATCCTTCTGCTCCTATGGCCCGATTTAATAGTGTGTCAACAGTATAAGGAAATGACTGTCCAGATTCATCAGTCATCTGCGTAGCTGCTTTATAAACGTCAATTACTGTACCATCTAACTTGGTAAATCGCATTGGCATACCACTACCAGTAAAGAATCCTGGGCGATCCAAAATCCAAGTCGGTGGCCAGTAGTAATATGTAGTGTCAAGCCGTATACCTTTACTCAGCTCTAATTCCGGTGTGCTAGACCAGTCACTCCACACTAGACAGTGATGCCTTTGGGTTTTAGGGGTAGGTAAGCTGGGAAACGTGGTGCTAAATTGACTGAGTTGTTGAGTATAGTCGTTATTCAGTGAAGTTGTGGTGTAATCTGAACAGTCTGTATCAACGTGCAAGGCTATTTCAAAGCCATCTGCATTGTAAGCAGCTGCTTGAGTGTCACTTATTGCTACACCAGTGTAGATATAGGACGTACTACGAATACACTCCCAATTATCAACTGAACAATTAACTGGACTCTCTGCTTTATATTGGTCAAAACGAGGTCCAGTTCCGCCATTAGCGTGATCGTCACCTGTCATCAGCACAACCGCTTTTTTGCCATTGGGGAAATACCAGAAATGTGGTAGTGGCTTTTTAGCCAAGTTCATTTTGATAATCAGGTTTACCAATAAGCGCTGTTGCTCATCTGCTTGAGGAATAGCAACCTTGTCCAGATTTATCCAGTCTGGGTTCCCAGCGCCGAAAAATTGGTCGTTAGAGCGAATGGGAGAGAATGTATCACGCTCCTGTCCTGCCCAAGCGGGATTACCTTGGCGAGTGTAGACTACTGAACGCGCTAAATCATAAGTAAATGCTGCTGCATTACCACTACCAACACTACGCAGTGTTACAGCTGGATTATTAGAAGTTGCGGTTGTGGCATTGGTGTAGAGTGTGGCAACGCTAGAAGCACTAGTCAAGTTGTAGCGGTCTGCCGTGCCATGAAACTGGATAGTTTGATTGACAATACCATTGCCGGGAGCTTTCGAGGTGTCTACAAGCAAATAGCCGTCACTCAGGGTTGAACCTGTATCTGTCAGTCCTAACAAACTAGCAAGTTGCTTGTCAGGACGCATGGCAATTAAATTTCCACCACTGCCCACCCAATTAGTGAATGTTGTCACTTGAGTAGAGGTGAGACTCATCTCAGCCAAAATGACAACATCATAGCTGCTAAGTGTTGCAGGGGAAATTGCGGAAATATCACTGACGTTGAAGTAGTTGATTCCTTCATTTCGCAAAATTTCAGCGTAGTAGTCACCAAATTTGTTGGAACTACTAGTCACAACCAGAATAGGCCCTCCTGGTGGAGATGGTATCGTTGCTAGGAGAGTTTTATCACTATAATTAACAGTAGCTTCACTGATTTGATTATCAGATTTTTGCGCTTTTAAGCTTTTTTCTGTGACTCCTTGAGCCGGTACTCGGCTACTACTCTTCTTGGTTGCCTTTGCTACATCCCAAACAGAAATCTCACCGTCACCGTCTCCTGTAACCAAGGTGTTATTATCGCCTGGATTAAAGGCAACTACGTTTGTTTTAGAAGCCTTATTTTTAGCCAGGTTTTTAAATAGCTTGCCAGATGCTACATTCCACACAAACAATTTGTTTTCGTCACCTCCAGCAGCCAAAAACTGACCATTGGGGCTGAATGCAACTGTCGCCATTGGTTTAGTTGGCCCCTCAAGTATCTGGCTTTGCGTACCTGTGTTTTTGGCTAGCTCCCAGAGTCGGACTGTACTATCTTTGCTAGCACTGGCTACAAGGTTTCTTGTCGGGCTAAAAGCCACAGATGTAACTCCCTGGGCATGTCCTCGCAGAGTCAAGACTTGTTTACCTGATTCTACGTTCCAAAGGATTATCCGTCCGTCCTCTGAAGCGCTGACTAAGCTTGTACCATCCGGGCTGAAAGCAATGTCGTTTACAAAGCCACGGTGACCTTGCAAGATACGGAGGAGTTTATTTTCATCCCACAAGGCGATTCTACTATCTTCACCTGCTGTAGCTATAGTTGTGCCATCAGGGCTATAAGCCACTGTTCTAGTAGGGTTTTCGTGTCCAGTCAGACTCTGGGTTTGCTCTCCTTTCTCTACATCCCATATCCGAAGTACAGTATCTCGACCCACGCTAGCCAGTTTACCCCCTTTTGGATTGAAGACTACTTCCGTAACAGGTAGACCTTGATGTCCTTTCAAAGTTCGTTTCTCTTGACCGCTTTTTGCATCGAATAGTATGATTCGGGAATCTTCTATCCCAGTTGCTAAGGTCTGACCATCCGAACTGAATGCAAGGGAAGTGACCTTAGTAGAAGGATTTTTGCTTGCCTGTTTAAACCCTGTCGAGTCTTGAGGTAACGCTACTTTTACTTGGCTAAAAATCAGCAGCAAAGTACAACAGAATACCAAAATATACTTGGAATAACGTCTTGTGAATAGCATAAAAATGATTTTTAAGGTTGCTTAATGAAAAGAAGTAATTTATGTCATACAAGCTCTATATAGATTAGCTATCACTAAATAATTTATAACCAATAGTTTTTCAACAAAATTAACCAGTGAAAGCATCTATAATAAACAGCCAAAAGCCCCAGTATTAATACTGGGGCTTTGGGATCAGAGAAAATGAAAGTAGATATTAGTTATGCAAAATTTTGCGCTTTATTTTGCTTTATTTTTGATTGAGTCTGAATGGAATGATTAAACTGTTTTCCATATGGCATCTTCTAAGTAAATACACTCATCAGCTTGCCATTGGTATTCTGCCCGCTCGAAATCATGCATACTGACTTCAAACTGACAAATCTCTCTCAGGTTTTCTAAAAGAGTTTCACTACGACGCTCGGAAAACCATGTTGTTAAGGTATACGAACCCATGTAAAGCCTTAATGTAGGAATGTCACATCGAATAATGAATGTTCCTGCCTCATTACGAAATCGAGCTTGGGGTTCGTAAAACCAGAAAATACAAATAGGTTGTTGCAGGGCGCTGACTATCTGAAAAGAAAACCACAGACTTTCATGGGGTTGAGCTACGTGGAGAGCAAACTCCACAGCAATAGGTTTACCACAGCAGTGAATTCCTTCGCCCTCAGAAGTGTGTACCTTTGCCCACGCTACATAATTACCAGTTTTGTTTAAAGGTGCTTGGTAATAACCAGGTTTTTCAGCATCATTTTTTTGCCCAGTAAGATACAATTGCACTGCTTTGCTGGTATTACCATCAAATTGAACGTTACCTTTAGAAAGCAATATACAACGCTTGGTTAATTGAGCGATCGCTTGCATACTATGACTCACAAATAAGACTGTGCGTCCTTCTTTGGTTGCCACATCTCCCATTTTTCCTAAGCATTTCTTTTGAAATGCCGAATCGCCCACTGCCAACACTTCGTCTACAATCAAAATCTCAGGTTCTAAGTGGGCTGCAACGGAAAAAGCTAAACGGACGTACATTCCAGAGGAATACCGTTTTACTGGAGTATCTAAAAATTTCTCGACTTCAGCAAAGGCGACAATTTCATCAAATTTCTGTTTAATTTCAATTTTACTCATCCCCAGAACAGAACCGTTGAGGTAAATGTTCTCTCTTCCAGTGAGTTCTGGGTGAAATCCTGTTCCTACTTCAAGTAAGCTGGCTACCCTACCATTGATGGAGATGCGTCCTTTTGTGGGTTCGGTGATTCGACTCAGAATTTTGAGCAACGTTGATTTGCCGGCACCATTGCGTCCAATAACTCCTATCGCCTCACCTTGTTGAACCGCAAAAGAAACATCTTGTAATGCCCAAAACTCCTCCCGCTCTGGATTAGGTATTTTTTTGCCCGCAGGTTTAATAAATGTCTTCACCAGAGATTTAGCACCATCAGCCATGACATCTCTGAGAGCTTTATATTGATAGCGATCGCCTCCCTCGCGCTGATGAGAAATAATATATTTTTTGCTTAAATTATCTACACAAATAATATTCTGAGACATTGGCAAATACCCTAACTTAAATCACATCAGCAAATGTTCGTTCCGTTTTGCGGAAGTACCAAATGCCACTGACTAATAAAAATAAAACTAATCCTATAGATAAAATGAATCCAGTCCAGTAGATTTTTGCATCTCCACCTAAAATTGCCCAACGAAAGCCATCAATTACGCCTACCATCGGATTTAAATAGTAAAGCAAGCGCCACTGCTCTGGCACAACGTTGCTACTAAAACCAACAGGTGATATGTATAAGCCAAATTGGACAATAAACGGTACGATATAGCGAAAGTCTCTGTACTCTACATTTAGCGCTGCTAGCCATAGACCAGCTCCTATGGAAGCAGCAAAAGCAATGCCAATGAATAAGGGCAAGGTCAAAATGTACCAGTTAGGAACATAGTTATACCAAGCAATCAGCGCCAACAAAATTATGCCCGAAATCATAAAGTCTACAAAACTGACTATTACGGCACTGATGGGTACAATCAAACGCGGAAAGTAAATTTTAGAAATTAAGTTGGCATTAGCAACTAAACTATTGCTGCACTCACTCAAGGCAGTAGAAAAGAACTGCCAGGGCAACATAGCCGAAAACACTAGAATTGGATATGGGACTCCTCCTGAAGGTAAGTTAGCAATTTTGCCAAAAACAACTGTAAATACTACCATTGTCAAAAATGGTCGAATTAGCGCCCAAATAACACCAATAGCTGTTTGTTTGTAGCGGACTAAAATGTCTCGCCAAGCCAGAAAATAGAACAGTTCTCGATAGCGCCATAAATCTTGCCAATACTGCTGCTCGGAGCGTCCGGCTTCAATCACTAACTCCTGTTTGGAGACGATATCTCGACTGTTCATATTACTTGATACTTAACCCACAAATTTAAAATCTTTGATGCTATGGTTGCTAACCATTCGTGAATGTCGGCGGGTAAATTCTCCCACAGTAGGATTACCCCTGGGGTCAGTTACCCCTGTTACCTGTTGCCAAAGCTCTTGTGGTGCTGGTGTCAGTTCATAGGCGCGATCGCCTGACTTCCGCACATGATACCATTTTGTTTCCTGGCATTCTTCACACCAAAAAGCTTCTAACCATTCACCTTCTATGAGAACTGCTGTATGAGTCTGGACTAGCATCAATGCACTACGCCGACTCATCCCCCGTTGTTGTAACTGTCCTGCTTGGTCAGCAAACATTGGATATTTCTGACTAACACTATCTAGATAACAGTTATGAATTGGGCAATAAATAGCCCGTCTTTTAGAACGTTTTCGATTTCGGTCACACCTTCTCTGCAATTCGACCTCCCATGTCAATCTACATACACAACAAATCGGGAAGGTTACGTTGGAGGGACTGAGATCACAAGACCGTCAAAGCCCAACTCCTGAGAGAACACACATTTTTTAAGGGAAACTAATGCAATTTTTTATTTTTCTAGCTGATTTCGGATTGCATCTATTTACAACTCTTAATTCAGAGCAAAAATTAATTTTTGGCTATCAAGAATTGTAATCTCTGCAATTAATCTTGCAATGATAAATTTATACCATGATGTGTAGCGTTTTTCACACATTGACTCATGCTTTACATGAAATTTATCAAAGTTTAAATACATTCATCATATTTACTTTTTAATCTTTTGAGGCACAGTTTTTACCCTACCAGGGGCGATAGCTTGTTGTAAAACTTCAAAGTATTTTTGCGCTATCACCTTAGGTGTAAAGTGCGATCGCAAATACTCTCTACCGGCCATGCCCATTTTTTCTCCTAGTTGTTGATCACGACTAAGTAAACGAATAAATTGAGCAAGTCCATGACTATCTCCATTATCAAATGTACCGCCGCATTGAGATTCAGAAATCAATCCCCGTAAATATGAATTAGGTGAACATATCACTGCCAAAGGTCTTCCCGCTGCTAAAGCCGAGTAAAGCTTACTAGGCGCCACTAAATTTTCTGTACAAGCATCTACACTAACTAGTGACAAATCACAAGCTGTCAGTGAATAGGGCAGATCTTTCTTATCTTGGTATGGTAAAAATGTAAAGTTTTCTAACCCTAATTGCTCAACTTCTGCTACTAATTCATCACGCTTTGCTCCACCACCAATAAATACAAACTGAATTGGTTCGTTTTGCAGTTCCTTAGCAGCGGCGAACATGGTGTCGATGTCATGGCAACGGCCCATATTACCAGAGTAAAGAACAGTAAACTTATTTACTAAGTTATGCTTCCACGCAAACCAGTTTTCTAGTTTGGCAAGAGGTTTAATTAAATCAGGGTTAGCCCAACTGTGAATTACAGAAATTTTATCAGCCACTTGTGGACAATTCGCTACCACCTGCTGCTTCATGGCTGGACTTAGCACGATGATCCCCTTGGCATTTAGCCAAACCTGTCTGTTGATGGCGCGCCACATTCGCGCTAACCAGCTACGAGGAGACACTACTCCCAAGGCGATCGCAATATCGGGGTAAAGGTCATAAAGTATGCATACATAGGGCAATCGGAACAAAACATAAGCTAAATACCCTATTAATGGTAAAAATGGGGGAGCCGTAGTCACTAACATTAAATTATTGCGCCGCCAAGCTCTGAGCAAATGCAATGCGGCCCGCACAGTATATAAAACACCATTTACGGCTTTACCACGAATCCTACCTGGCCAAAGTTGAGCAGTGCGCGATCGCTGAATTTTGATTCCACCAGAGTGTTCAAATGTTGCCGCACTATCAGACCTAAAAGCATATCCAGGTTGACTTGTAAAAACTTCTATATCAACCCCTTGCTGCTCTAACTGTCTTACAAGTTCTTCTATTAACTGACCTGTAGCTGCATAATCTGGAGGAAAAAACTGGGTAACTACAGACAATTTGATCGCTTTGTATGGTTCTCTATTATTCTCGTTCTTGGTTTCTGACCGAGTAGAAATGGATTGCAATAATTTGTAATTAATCCATTCATCAAGTCTCATCGGCTTTCGTCCTATTATTTTGAAAAAAATTTAGAAGTTTTAATTGCAAATATTACTGTACTGACCAAGCCATAAATTTGTATGATTTGCCGGGGAACACTAAAATTTTAATTCTTATTAGCTTTTGCTTAACTACTACGCTACATCCACTAGAGTATGCAGAGAATCGTATACTATATAGCACCCTCCACAGATAAATCATAATAAGTATTAAGTATTAAATTATCTATAAAAATAAGTGCGCTTTAGTTATTTGCAATACTCTGTTTAAGTTAAAACTAATCTTAATAAAAGGGAACACTCAAAGGGTACAGCAAACTTATTTACTACAATTTATTGCCATTTACTCAATGCAAATAGTAGCAGAAACTTTGATTTGACAGTTACAGGTTACTGATTTCAAATTTCCCATAATTAAACATTTTTACAATAAGTTTACTTCTTTGTATTTAGTTTACCAGGGTTTTCTAGTTGTTTATGACTACGTATAGTCTATGGGCTAGCATCAGTATAATTCCATTTACGTATATAAGCACTTACTTGTTGTTCTTCAGCAAGTTTAGAATATGATGCTTCTATGTTACCCGTTACCTAAATTACTTTACAGTAAATTTATATTAGGTTGTGATTTCTTTCATATAAGCCCTAAAATGCTTCATCGAATCAACATAACTAGGTAATACAATCTTAATTTTATGACAATCTTCACCCGTGCTATAAACTATGTAAATAGGTTGCTCTTGGATACATTTACTTCTGTAATAATATTCAAATAAGTTAACTAATGCTTTAATGCCAATTCAGCGAAGTCCACTACGTAAGTATTATCATTAGAGTCAACTGATGTACTTAACCGATGTACTTAACCGCAAAAAAATCAAAGTAATTTTAGTAACTTAATTTGTTCTGTTTATTGAAAAATGATGTCATTATCATGTTAGTATACTGATTTTTCAGTATACAGTCTTTAGACTCTGATTAAAATTTCTCATACTGATACCCAGTGAAACACTACCAAGCATGAATATATGGTTAAGAATCATTCTTCTCAATTCTCAACCTCTAATGACGATAGTAAATTTATAAATGTATTTCCTCAGTCCCAACCTTTACCAATGGATGATGGAGAAGGAGATGACGGAAATTTTTCAGGATTATTGGATGTTGTCAGGCGACGAGTGCTAGTCATAGCAGGAGTAAGTATTGCTGTGATGGCTGCGGTGATTGCCAACTTAATACTGAATCCCCAGCAACCCGAATATGAAAGTTCTTTTGAGATGTTGGTAGAACCGTTGGATGATGAAGTCGTAAATATTGTCGAAGATCCTAATAAGACTAATTCTGCTCTAGATTATGACAGTCAAATCCAAGTTCTGAGAAGCCCTGAAATGCTGGGAAAGATTGTTCAGCAGCTACAAATAGATTATCCAGATCTCACATACGGTTCGCTGATCAATTCTCTAAATATTGCTCAGTTGGATGAAACCAAAATTATCAGAGTCACTTATCGAACTCAAGATGCAAATAAGACTCAAGAAGTACTAAATAAAATTGCTCAAGAGTTTTTAGAATACAGCCAAGAGAAACGGCAAACCAAATTGCGTCAGGGGACTCAGTTTATTGACCAAGAACTGCCAGACATCCAAACTCGTGTAGATAATCTGCAACGAGAACTGCAAGTTTTTCAGCAAAGATATGACTTGAACAATCCAGAAAGTCAGGCTGCATCACTTGCGACTCAAACCACTGCATTGTCTGAACAACGAGGAGTTATTGATCTCCAATTATCACAGACCCGTGCCAGTCTCGATTTCCTACAAGAGCAAAGTGGCCGAGAGACAGTGTTAAATAGTTCTCCGCTGTATCAGCAATTACTCACCCAAATCCAGCAACTTGATGTACAGATAGCTACAGAGTCAGTTCGTTTACAAGATGCTAACCCAAGTCTCCAAAAATTGAGAGAAACACGAAGTCGGTTGTTGTCTGTGCTACAAGAAGAGTCACAGCGCGCCTTAAATACAAGGTCGGCAGAATTATTAACTCAGCTGCAAAATCTAGAAGTACAAAGTCGAGAAATTGCCAAATTAGAACAAAGTCTGGAACAACGACGGCAGCAACTACCAGTTTTGGCAAGGCAATATACTGAAATACAACGCCAGTTACAGGTAGCAACTGACAGCTTAAATCGGTTTTTATCTACCCGCGAAAATCTTCAAATTCAAAGATCCCAGACAGAACTGGGGTGGCAATTGATACAATCACCTGAGAAACCAGTGGCCCCTGTTAATTCTGCAAATATGGGACGCAGTTTGTTGACAGGATTGGTTGCCAGTATAGTCATAGGTATTGGTATTGCTTTTTTGATGGAAAAATTAGACAGTACTTACCATACAGTTAATACTCTCAAGGAAAAGGTCAGACTGCCAGTCTTAGGTAATATTCCATTTGAAAAGCAATTGGAAAACAACCGTGATCACACTACGATCCAAAAAAATGCTTGGGTTAAAGTACCTATTTCTGTGGCTAGCAGTATTTCTGGTTTACCTTTCTTTACCAATGAAGAACACAGCGGTTACTTTTCAGAAAAATTCTTAGAAGCTGTGCGGGTACTTTATACAAATATTCAATTGCTCAGTTCCGATCGCCAGATTAGTTCTATTGTTATTAGTTCAGCACTACCTGGTGATGGTAAATCTACCATTGCTTTTTATCTAGCTCAAGTAGCTGCCGTTATGGGACAACGAGTCCTGCTGGTAGATGCAGATCTTCGCCAACCCATAATTCACACTCTATCAAATGTCAATAACCTATGGGGATTGAGTAATTTAATTTCTACGAACTTACCACTGGAAGAAGTGATTAAAGAACTGCCCTCAATGAACCAATTATCCGTGATCACTGCTGGGCCGATACCACCCGATCCGACAAAACTGCTCTCATCGGAAAAAATGAAGAGATTGATGGTAGATTTTCACAGCAATTTTGATTTAGTAATTTATGATGTTCCCCCAGTCTTGGAACTTGCTGATGCTAACTTGCTAGCACCTCACACAGATGGCATTTTGATGGTAGTAAAAATGGACAAAACAGATTCCTCTATACTGAAACAAGCTTTGGATAGCCTCAAAACTTCCCGTTTGGATGTCTTGGGTATAGTTGGTAACGGTGAAAAACGTAACTATAAGAATTATTCTTAGCTTGACCAATCTTTTCTCAACACGATAGCGTAAAGCCCTGACGAGCATAGCTGCGCTTACCGCGGAGCGTGTGCTTTGCACTCAGCGCTGTTGTAAGCAAATCGCCTAAATTGATTAAAGTCGAGCTTAAAAGAAATTCGAGTAATAGAAGATTAATAAGTAAAAAACAATACAAGTATTAACAACCTGCTTCTGACTGTTCACAAGCACCAATACTTACCCAACTACTAGAACCATCAGCCCAATGTTCCTTTTTCCAAATAGGGGCATTATGTTTGAGAGTATCAATAGCATAGCCACAAGCGGCAAATGCTTCACTACGATGGGGGCAACCAACCGCTACTAGTACGCTGATTTCTCCCACCGACAACCGCCCAATGCGATGATAAATCACCACCCGATTGACATCAGGCCATAAGGAACGAATATCAGCTGCTATTTGATAAAAAACTTGCAATGCCATTGGTTCATAAGCTTGATATTCTAAAGCAACCACAGGTTCTCCATCAGTTTGATTGCGAACCATCCCACTCATCACCACTACAGCACCGTTGGCTGGGTCGTTAGCTTTAGCGTAAACATCCTCAAGAGACAATGGCGCAAAGGTAATAGCAAAGCTATCTTCGGCTTTTGATTTAATTGCAGAAATAAATGTATTTGTCATCATCAAGTTTGTATTAATCCGCTTTGTGCTTATGATGGCGTTGAAACTTTAGCACATTACTACCAGCATCAAGATAAAATTAGTGTATTAAAACACCATTCTTACATTACCAAATGATGAATCCACAATTACCTATGATTGGTGAAAGTGGTTTAATAACAAGCAAATATATACCATTGGCTGATGTATTCCGACTCTACACAGCACAAGAATTATTATTAGTTTTAGATACAATTCTTAATCAATAGTCAAAACTATTTTGCACTAATGACCAAGAAAGATTCTGTCCTGATTTTGGTTGTAGATGATGATTCTTTTACACGCACACATCTGTGCCATTTGCTCAAACAAGCTGGATATCAGATAGCAGAAGCAAGTAATGGTTTAGAGGCTCTTGCTAGCTATACTCGCCTCCGCCCAGATATCATATTGCTCGATGCCATCATGCCAGAAATGGATGGGTTTACCTGCTGCGCTCAATTGCAAACTCTTCCTGATGCTGAGGATACAATTGTATTAATGGTTACGGCTCTTGGTGATCCAGCATCTGTAGAACAAGCTTTTGCTGTAGGTGCCACAGATTTTGTTACCAAGCCCATTCAATGGCCAGTCTTGTCTCAGCGTTTACACCGTCTTCTGAAAGCTAATGGTGCCATCCGAGAATTACGCCAGCAAACTGAGGCCGCACAATGGCGAGAGGCCCAACTAAGGATGGCTTTGGAGGCAGTTCGCATGGGTATTTGGCACTGGAACCTTTTGAATAACCAAATTACTTGGTCAGATACCCTGCACGCTCTTTATGGATGGGAAAAAGACACTTTTGATGGCAGTTATGAGACTTTTCTTGATTGCGTTCACCCTCAAGATCAGAATTTCGTCAAGTGCATAGAGCAGCAGGCGATCGCAAACGGGGTAGACTATGAAATCGAATTTCGCGTCGTTTGGCCTGATGGCAGTATCCACTGGTTAGCTAGCAAAGGCAAGGTCTTTCATGACCCCTCTGGGGTAGCTATACGGATATCTGGTGTAGAAATAGATATTACTAAACGCAAGCAAGCAGAGTCAGCACTAGAAATTCGCGCTAGTCAACAAGTTGTGGTTGCGGAACTCAGCCAAAAGGCCCTAGCGGGCATAGATGTGGCCACACTATTGAACTTATGTGTGACACTTGTTGCTCAATGTCTCAAGGTTGAATATTGTAAAGTTTTGGAACTTTTACCAGATAGTGACGCCTTACTACTGCGAGCAGGAATCGGTTGGCAGCCTGGGCTAGTGGGACAAGCAAGTGTCAGTACCGACCTCGATTCCCAAGCTGGCTATACTTTAGTTGCCCAAGAACCAGTCACTGTTAATAATCTACACCAAGAAATACGATTTAGCGGCCCAGACCTGTTACATGAGCATCAAGTAGTAGGTGGTATCAGTGTAGTCATACATGGCAGAGAATGCCCTTTTGGTGTCTTGGGGGCGCATACAACTCAAGAGCGTACCTTTACCAAAGATGATATTTATTTTCTCCAAGCTGTTGCTGATGTCTTAGCTATAGCCATTGAGCGTCAACGAGTCGAAGATGCCCTCAAAGCCAGTGAAGAACGTTGGCAATTAGCTATACAAGGTAACAATGATGGCATTTGGGATTGGAATCTGAAAACCAATGAAGTATTTTTTTCCCGGCGCTGGAAGGAAATACTTGGTTATGAAGACCACGAAATTGCCCATAATTTAGATGAATGGATGACCAGGATACATCCAGATCATCTTTATGCAGTTAGACACGCTATTGCTCAACATAGTACTCAGGAAACCCCATTTTATACGAGTGAGCATTTAGTCCGTTGTAAAAATGGCTCTTACAAGTGGATTTTAGATCGCGGTCAGGCAGTGAGGAATGAAAATGGTCAAGTCATCCGGATGATTGGCGGCATGATGGATATTAACGAACGCCGATCTGCACTGTGCGAACTCAAAAAAGTACAAGCAGAACTACAACGCCAAAACTTGCGATCGCAATTGTTTGCTGATATTACCCTCAAAATTCGCCAATCTTTACAGATCAATACAATTTTGCAAACCAGTGTGACAGAGGTACAAAAACTCCTTCATGCAGACCGGGTATTAATCTTGCGGTTACGCGCCGATGGTTCTTATCTTGTGCTGCAAGAATCGGTAGTACCTGGATTACCTGAGGTTCTGGGTCAGCAGATTACTGACGCTTCTTTAGCAGAAAGTTACATCGAACAATACCGTCAGGGGCGAATTAGTGCCATCACTGACATAGAGCAAGCTCAACTTCAACCTAGCTATGTCAAATGGTTACAACAATTTAATGTCAAAGCCAATTTGATTGTCCCTGTTTTCCGCGAACATCAGCTTTGGGGGTTACTTATTGCTCATCAGTGTACACATCCCCGTCAGTGGACGAAATGGGAAATTGAACTGTTGCGACAACTGGCAGATCAAATAGGTATTGCCTTGGATCAAAGTTTAATCCTGGACAAAGAAACTCGTCAACGCCAAGAACTCGCCCGTTCTAATGAAGAATTACAACAGTTTGCTTTTATTGCCTCCCACGATTTACAAGAGCCATTACGTAAAATTATTACATTTGGCGATCGCCTCAAAAATACTCTAGAAAATGACTTAAGTGAACCAGGACGCGATTATTTAGCACGAATGCAAAATGCAGCCTTGAGGATGCAAACTTTAATTAAAGATTTATTGATACTTTCACGAATTACCACTCAGGCACAACCTTTTGTCTGGGTAAATTTGGCACAAATAGCACAAGAGGTATTGTCAGATTTAGAAGTGAGTATCCAGCAAACTGGTGGAAGTATTGAGGTTGGTGATTTACCCACAATTAAAGCTGATCCCTTACAAATGCGCCAATTGCTGCAAAATCTCATTGGCAATGCTTTAAAATTTCACCGCCTGCAAACACCACCTGTTGTCAAAGTTTATAGCCAAATTTTCTCTGACCAATCTGAAAAAGTTTGCCTTTGTGCAGAAACTTGCCAAATTATTGTCGAAGATAATGGTATTGGTTTTGCTCAAAAGTATGTTGATCGTATTTTCAATGTTTTTCAACGGTTACATGGACGTCAGGAATATCAAGGAACAGGTATGGGTTTAGCCATTTGCCGGAAAATTGCTGAACGTCATCATGGGAAAATTACAGCCCAAAGTGTACCCGGAGAGGGATCAAGATTTATTGTTACATTACCTGTTAATTGCCAACACTAGTTTTTATTCCTGGAGAGGGATTATTAAAATCCTGTAAAATGAGATCTTCTAATATAAACAATATCTCAGAAATCTATGGCATTTTAATATTTAAGTAAGATTACAGTAATTAGCAAAAAACAAGTACATCAGAGTATATTCAGTTAATGTAAAATTAATACACTTAAGTACCTGTGATGCCAACTTATATGGATGTATTTAGATAACACCAGAAAATAAATTATCCTCTCTCGGGGGATTGGCATCCTGAGGGTTCTTGGTGATTAAGGAATATGCCCTCTAGACGCTGTTATGGTGATTCACGAGTTTTTAGGAGAGAACGCAGGTGAAGGATGGGAAAATAACCATCACAATATTAATAGCTGATGATGATGAAGATGACAGTATGTTAGTGCGTGAGGCATTGGCAGAAAGTGAATTACCAATGGATTTATACTTTGTCAGCAATGGTGAAGAATTACTGGATTATTTGTATAATCGCGGCAAGTACGCCCACAAAAATCAGGCTCCACGTCCAGGGTTAATTTTGCTAGATTTAAATATGCCTAAAAAAAACGGACTAGAAGTGCTAAAAGATATTAAACAAGACCCATCTCTGCGGCATATTCCCGTTGTTGTACTGACAACCTCGGAGTCAAAAGAAGATATATATCATACCTATGATTTAGGTGCAAATTCTTTTATTGTCAAACCAGTGACATTTGCCTCTTTAGTGGAAGTCATGAAAAATATAGGAAAATATTGGTTTGAAATAGTGCAACTGCCACTAGAAGCCGTGGGAGGCAGACATGACAGAAACTCCAATCAGAGTTCTCTTAGTTGATGATGACGAAGATGATTATGTTTTAACTCGTGATTGGTTTAGAGAATTTCAAGTGGCTGGTTGCGAGTTGTCATGGGTAGATAGTTATGCAGCGGCAAAGGAGGCGATCGCCCAGCACAGTCATGATGTTTATCTTGTAGACTATCGCTTAGGCGTACACAGCGGATTAGAATTACTGCGTGAAGCCATAGCTAATGGCTGTTCATCCCCAATCATTTTACTCACTGGTCAAGGAGACTGGGAAATCGACCTGGAGGCTATGAAAGCCGGTGCAGCAGATTATCTAGAAAAAAGCCAGTTAACTGCACCCCTGTTAGAGCGTTCTATCCGTTACGCTATGGAACGCAAACAAACAGAACAAAAAATCCGCCAACAAGCTGCTTTACTCGATATTGCTACCGATGCTATTTTTGTTCACGATTTAGATGATCCCATTTTATTTTGGAACAAAGCAGCCGAAAGTTTATACGGTTGGCAAAAAGAAGAAGCCATTGGTAAAAAAACACAAGAGCTTTGGCAGGAAAAAAATGAATCGCTGTTACAAACAGCACTCAAGCATCTCAGCAAAAATGGTTCTTGGGAGGGAGAGTTACATCAAAGAACCAAATTAGGCCAAGATATTATTGTCCAAAGTCGTTGGACATTAGTTAAAGACTTCGGTAATAGACCCCAATCTATTCTGGTTGTGAATACTGATATCACCCAAAAAAAACAACTGGAAGCCCAGTTTCTTAGGGCCCAAAGATTAGAAAGCATTGGCACTCTAGCCAGTGGTATTGCCCATGACCTCAACAATGTTCTGGCTCCTATTATGATGACAGCACAACTGCTGGAGTCACATATACATGATGAGCGTTCTCGACGGTTGTTGCCTATTTTACTCTCAAATGCTAAACGTGGTGCCGATTTAGTTAACCAAGTCTTATCATTTACTCGTGGTCTTGAGGGAGAGCGCACCCTTTTACAGCTAAAACACCTAATTATAGAAATTCAGCAAATTATTAAAGAAACATTTCCCAAATTTATAGAAGTTACTACCCAAATTCCCTCAAACCTGTGGAATGTAGCTGGCGATGCCACACAATTACACCAAGTACTGATGAATCTGTGTGTCAATGCTCGTGATGCTATGCCTAATAGTGGAAGATTAAAAATACTAGCGGAAAATCTGGTAATTGACGAAAATTACGCCAAAATGCATATTGATGCTCAAGTAGGTTCCTATGTAGTGATTACCGTTAGTGATACAGGAATTGGCATTCCATCAGAAATAATAGATCGGATATTTGAACCTTTTTTTACCACTAAAGAAGTTGGCAAAGGCACTGGGCTTGGTCTTCCCACTGTATTAGGCATTATTAAGAGCCACGGTGGTTTTGTGAATGTGTGCAGCGAACCTGGAAGAGGCACTCAATTTAAGGTTTATTTACCAGCACAAGAGACAACAGAAACCATAGAAGAAGTAAAACAGAGTTTACCCCAAGGTAACAGAGAATTAATTTTGGTTGTAGATGATGAAGTTGCCATTCGGGATATTACCAAAACTTCTTTAGAAAGCCATAATTACCAAGCAATCACAGCCAGTGACGGCATTGAAGCTATAGCTTTATATGCGGACCATCGAGATGAAATATCTCTGGTTTTAACAGATATGGCTATGCCTGCGATGGATGGTATGACAACCATCAGGACATTGCAAAAAATTAACCCGAAAGTCAAAATTATCGCCATCAGTGGACTAGCTACAACTGAAAAGGTAAATGCAGCTTATGAGATCGGTATCAAAGCATTTTTAGCTAAACCCTATACAGCTAATCAGTTATTGCAAACTATTAGTGTTGTTAAAAATGGGGATTAACTGAGGATTCAAAAGTTAATCACTCATCAACTCGACGGCATCTCTATTGTCCCAATCTTGTAAGTAAACTTTCACCACCTCTTCTTTAGCGGTTGGCAGCTGCTTACCAATAAAATCTGGGTGAATGGGTAATTCTCGATGGCCCCTGTCTACTAAAACAGCTAAACGAATTACTTCTGGTCTACCATACTCGGTGACAGCATTCAACGCCGCCCGAATTGTCCGACCTTTAAAAATTACATCATCAACCAATACCACTGTTTTCCCTGTCAGGTCAAAAGGAATGGTGCTTTTCGCTGGAGTTCGTAACCCAATCTTGTCAAGATCATCCCGATAGAATGTAATATCTAATGCTCCCACTGCTACCTTTACACCTTCGAGTGTTTCAATCTGACGTGCCAACAATTCAGCTAATAAGGCTCCTCTAGTATAAATGCCGACAAGTACCAGTTGGGATAAATCACGTGTCCTTTCCACAATCTGAGAAGCCAGACGGGTTAAGGTACGACGCAGGTCTTCTGATGAGAGAATTTCAACTACTTTGGCAGACATAGTTTTAGATGGGAGATGGGGAGCAGGGAAGAAGCAGGGGGGCAGGGGGCAGGGGAGAAAAACCACCCACAATTCCACTTGGCTTTAAACCTTATCTTTTGGTGAATGAGGGGATATTAATGGGGATATTAATTAGGAAGTATTTTTGTTCCTGTCTCCTTCTCCCCCTGTCCCCCTACCTTTTCGATTACTTAATGCCTTATTTTATTATCTGTTAAGAATTAAGAGTATAGCGATCGCTATCCCTAACCACAATAAAAAACAATATCGAGTTAATAGCAAGGCAGTTTGAATACAATTCGGGGTAATGGCATAAATTGCATCTCCTAATAGTGGTTTTTGTTTAGCTACCCCGCGATACCAATTTGTACCACCCATTTGCACACCTAAAATAGCAGCATAAGCACACTCACTCCAGCCAGAGTTAGGACTAGGGTCGGTAACTGCATCTCGGCGGCAAATTTGCCAAATATGCAACGGTCTACCCGATAATAATGCCAAAGTTATCACTGTTAAGCGGCAAGGTAGCCAGGTTAAGCAATCTTCTAATTTGGCACTGAACCACCCTAAATAAGTATAAGGTGCTTCTCGATAACCCACCATTGAATCAAGAGTACTACTAGCTTTGTATGCTAAAGCTAAAGGAATTGCACCTATGCCTGGCAAACAAGCACCCACAATTGCGTAAAAAAGTGGAGCCATGACCCCATCAGTAGCATTTTCTGTGACGGTTTCTAACACGGCGCGCAAAATTTCTGCTTCTGAGAGGTTTTGTGTATCTCGACCCACATAATTACTTAAAATATGCCGAGCTTCTGCTAAATTTCCGGCGGCTATTGGTTGTAAAACTGCTTCAGCAGCTGTTCGCAGACTTCTAAAAGCAAAACAACTGGCTAACAGAATGCTTTCTAAGACAATTGCCAATAGCGGATGTAGCCATTTAGCCGCTTGAATTATTAACCAACCTATATAGCCACTACCAAAGATTAAGATGATGCCTAAGACAATTCCAGCTATCCGTTGCGTTACTGGGTGGTGACAGATTTGCAGAAAAAATTTAGTCAGGTGAGAAATTACCCCACCCATCGCTTGCACTGGATGAGGCCAACCCCAAGGATCACCAATTAAATAATCTAAAAGTGACGCCACAAGAAAAACTACAAGTGATGACCAATGACTAAACAACAAAACTAGCTTCTTCTCCCAGGGATGCTTGCCAACTACGAGCATCATAATAAAGGTCTGCCAAAGTAATACTGTACAAAGCCTCTTTGAGCTTTTGGTTAAGTCTCTGCCACAGAGTAAATGTTACCCAATCTTCAGTTTGTGCTGGCGTTGGCGTGTGATCAGGTAACCGAGTAATGGTTTCACCAACGGCCTCTAAAATTTGTCCGATGGAAATTTGTACAGGTTTTCGTGCTAGTTGGTATCCGCCAATGCTGCCACGAATTGATTTTACTAACCCAGCACGACGCATTTCTATGAGCAATTTTTCTAAGTAAGGAGCAGGAATATCTTGGCGCAGTGCGATCGCTCTCACAGATGCAGGCCCATAACTTGGCTGTAAGCTCAAATCTAGTAATGCCTTCACACTGTAATGTCCTTTGGTAGTTAGTTTCATGCGGACAAGCTTTATTTATTTAGCAGTTGTCATTTGTTTTTTATTGACCACTGACCATTGAATAATCACTAATGATAATGACTAAAGGGTCAGTTTTGCTTATTCATCCTCTACTGCAATTATCAAAGTGACCAAGTAAACGAGTTTTGAGCGTAACTTTAGGAAACTTAAACAAATATAGTCTAGCAGTGATTCACAAAATATATATAGTTATCAGCATTTTATAAAATAGATTGTCTTGGTAAGATTGATAATTGTGCAACAATTCTGCATATCAGTGTAATATACTTGGCAAGGCTGAGATAAAAACTAAAGGACTCTGTTCCTACTAGCTCAATGTCAGCTAAAATAAAATCGATTCAACTACTTCAACCATTCATTTTCAACCTAAGTTGATGCCTAAACAGAAAAAAATAGAACCCCTACTCGGGGAAGAACTGCTCAAAAAAGTCAAAGAGCTAGAGAACCTTAGCAAAGAAGAAAAAGCCAAGGAGTGCGGCTACTATACCATTACCAAAAATGGCATAGAGCGTGTCAATATGATGAAATTCTTGAATGCCCTAATTGATGCTGAAGGCATTCAGTTAGACAGCACCCCCAGTGCCAATGGACGTGGTGGACGCAGTGCTAGCTATAGAATTAGTGTGCAATCAAACGGGAATTTATTGATAGGTTCAGCTTATACAAAACAGATGAATCTCAAACCCGGTGATGAGTTTATCATCACTTTAGGGAAAAAGCACATTCGTCTACGGCAGTTAGATGCAGACGAGAAAGAAGAACTGGACGCTATAGAAGCCACTGCTTAAATAAGTTTTCAAGAGTCAAGAGTCCAAATTCAAGAATCTTATGGAGTCTTGACTCTTGACTCTTGATCATTAACTGTGTTCGTTGTACTTTTCTCAGACAAATAGTTCTGAAGTGCCATCCGCGTTACTGCCAAGCTGCATGTTAATGCAATTTGCTCGCGTTCTAGTAATCCCAAAATCTGCTCTTGGTTGTCTCGTGCTACTACAGGTAACTGATGTAACCCTCGTAGAGCCATGCGATCTAAAGCTTCAGACAAAAGTTCATCATGCCAAGCAAATAAAATTTCAGTCGTACAAATATCTAAAAGAGTTTTACTAGATAAATTACTCGTAATTTCAATTGAGGAATAGGGAGAATTTTGCCAAGGAGAAAGCACCCGGTTAATATCTTCAAGAGACAGGATACCAACTAATTGTCCTGCTTGATTAATTACTAAAGCACTACGACAGCGATCGCGTGTCATTTCCATAGCTGCCTCTATAACTCCTAAGGTTGCAGGCAACTTCTTGGGGAAATTTAGCATAGCATCTTCTACTAAAATTTGCTGGACAATTTCCGCCTGTTCGTCTTTTAACTCAGAAAGACCAATTTGTTGCAGATTCAAATTAGAATTGAAATTTGGCTTAATCCGTTCTATTAACCACACACTTAAACCAACTGCTGCCATTAAAGGTAAAACAATGCGGTAGTCACGGGTTAATTCAAATAGCATCAAAATAGCCGTTAAAGGCGCTCTCACACTCGCAGCTAAAACTGCTGCCATTCCCACCATTGCATAGGCTGGGGGTGCCGCCATCACTTCACCGACTGCGGGAAACAACAGAGTAATAATTTTGGCATAAGCAGATCCTAGTGAAGCACCCAGAAACATAGCTGGTGCAAATATACCACCCACAAAACCACTACCAGCACTGATGGCAGTCATTAGCAACTTCACCACCAACAATACAACTAATAAATGCAGAGAAAACTCCACATCTTGCAGCATTGCTTCTACTGTTTCATAACCAATGCCGAGTATTTGCGGAAATCGCCAAGCTACTATACCGAGAATAATGCCGCCCATCAAGGGATGAATGGGTTGAGGGATTCTTCCTAAAAACTTTAACCCAGGAATTGAACCGGCAAAGCCAGCTTTTGCCAAACGAATTGCTTCTGTATAAGCTAGAGAAACTAAACTTGCCCCCAAACCCAAGCCAAGATAAAGCGGTAATTCTAGAAGACTACGGACTTGATAAACAGGTAAAGCAAAAGCAGGTTGGGCCCCCAACCCAACTTGAGCAATTAATGCTGCCACGACTGCGGCTAACAACACCACACTCACCGCTGAAGTGGCAAAAGATGTTGTCCCCATCACCACTTCCAACGCAAAAAATACACCAGCAATGGGCGCATTAAATCCGGCTGCTAATCCCGCAGCCGCACCCGCACCTAAAAGTAACCGCTGCCGCTCTTGAGATACTTTGAGAATCACAGACAATAGCATCCCAAAATTGGCACCAATTTCTACACTGGGCCCCTCAGGCCCTAAAGCAGCACCACTCCCTAAAGAAACAGATGCCGCTAACATTTTCGTCACAGGCCGTAATTGTTGCTTGATTTCTACTCCCTGGGAGGCGGCAATTAAAGACGATAGTCCAGGGCCAAAGTCTTGAGCATACCAGCGCATCAATCCCACAATTAACCCCCCCAATGCAGGCACACAGGCTAAAGTCCAGGCACCCCAGACACCAATTGCACCCATAAAATTTTCCAGCATCAGGTGATGAATCAACTCAATTAGATAGTGAAACGTGACTACACCCATACCAGTGCCACCACCAATTAGTATGGCTAAAAATAATACAACAGTTTCTGGGGATAGTTGAAAACCGTTAATCAGATGTGTTAAACGAGTAGAAGGTGTAGGAAATATAGATTGTTCCGTTACCTTCCTCAGTTCGCTGGGAGGCAAGAGAGTCATTGAATGGTGGGGTAAATGTAAGCAGAAATTTAAATTTTTAACTGTTATTTATCATTGTGAGTCATTATTTATCAACCAGACAAGTAAGTTTAAATTGGTCGATTTACGCTTAACTTGCTCGCTCGTCAAAAACCTGGTGTCTGGCAATGACTTCACCCTGAAGACCTTGAATTTTCATTCATTAACCGGGTGTTCAGGTTCCGTGAACAATGATGCTAGATGTCAATTTACAAAATTTTGTTTAAAAAACATTCTGTTACTCAAAATTTCTATCAAGGGAGTGTTTAAATGAGAGAGAATTAATAGTCAATGGTCAGCAACACGCTGATGAGGTGAAAGTGAGTGCCAACTTATTATCTGTAGATAAAATATATTATCTGTGAACGTAGTTAATGTACTATAGCCAATCAGTAAAAAGCAGCCATCTTCACCCAAATCTAGTTATACTCGTGTTACCAGCATTGAGCCATCCTTGGTAGAAACATAACTATAAGAGTGATGAATGACTAATGTCATCCCACCCTATCAGGTCTACTAAGCATTTCTCAAAAATTGAATATAGCTATTGTTATAGAGCGAATAAATGGACTAGGCGGACGAGGTAGATGAATATACACACCTTTGATAATCATTATGTTACTTGCCCAATTTGCCAAAGAAATACTAGGACAAAACCAGTCAAGTCATACATTGGCTTGTTTAACTGCCCGTATTGCCAGCAAAAATTAGTAGTCTGTCCCAGTGGCCATTATGTTCGCGATCCTTTTACTCTCAAACAAATAATGATTTGCTCGACATTACGTCGTCAAAGTAGTCCTTTAGCTAGAATTATACGAGATTTTATCCTCCTCAAGCGTCCTGTCCTCAGCATAGCTGTGGGGATTGCCATTTTTTTAAGTTTGTTGACGATGACTCAGCAAAACACTCAATACAATCAGGAATCCCCTAGTACGGAGGAAATTCAAGATAGAGTCTAGGGACTGGGGAACTTGGGGTAATGGGGACAAAAACGAAAATACTTCCCCATATACCCCATTTCCCTCATCCCCTCACAACCGACTAGTTTCTTTTGTTATCAGTATCCAATCTTCTGCTTGGTCAATCAATGTCATGGATTCGAGTTGGAGTTCTTCGATATCTGAAGCTTTGAGCAGGAAATAGGGTTGGGGGATGTAATGCCAATAATATTGCAACTCACCGACCGAAGCGGGAATAATCGTGCGATCGCTATAAAAATCTAATGAGGAGCGATGGTAAGGAAAAGATGTATAAATCTTTGCTTCTACTGGATCTGCCTGCTCAATCATGGCAGCAACTGGTTTAACTGGATAGGCTTGCCATAATTCCCACACCCAGTAGTTAGATTTCATCAATAGCAGCAGCGATACATAACTTCCCCAAAACAAAATCTTCAAAAATTGCCCGTCACCTTTTTCCGCCAAGATAGCTGCTAAGGTCATCGTCAATGCTACAGCTGCAAAAATTAGCTGTAAATCAGTTTTTGGCCCTGTACCACCACTAAAATAAATACTACCGGCAGAAGCTACTACGGCTAGTATTGACAAGCCAGCCACCCACGCACGGGGATAGGTGGTGATGATAGGCAAATGTTCTGTTTCTGCTAACTGGACACCAAAAGCTAAGGCCAAACTAGGATATATCGGGAATATATACCAAGGAAGTTTCGCATCTATGCCGGAGATTAACAGTAAATAAACACCACTCCATACCAGTAGCATTTTTGCCCAACTGAGACTGCGATTTTCCCATATTAAACACATTGTCTGGGGCAAAAAAAGTAACCAAGGCCATGTCCATTTGCAAATTTCCCAGACATAAAACCAGGGTGGGGCGCTATTTTTCTCTAAGACTGTGGCAACTTGGTTTAATGGTGGATTGAAAATACCTGCTGGGAAAAAATTGTACCCATATTTTAGCAGTTGAGCGCCATACCAACCAACCGCAGGCACAATGCCAATGAAGATGGCTATCCAAAAATAGTAATTGGTGAGCAATCTTGGTGTATCCCAAAACAAAAAGATGATGGCAACTACACCTAGTAATATGCCTAACAGTCCCTGAGTTAGACAAATCAACCCAAAACCGATACCAATACCTAGGCAATAACGTAAATCGCGGCGCGATCGCAACACGCACAACATCATCACCATAAAAAAGCTTACCACTACCCCATCTAAAATAGCCAATCTGCCATAACGCACCACAGGCAACATTGTCAGGTAAATTAAGGCGCTATAAATAGCTATCCAACGTTGACGAAATAGCTCTCGACCAAGACAATATAGTAATGGTACTGATACTGCCGTCAAAATTGATCCTGGTAGGCGTGTCGTCCATTCATTAACGCCTCCTAAAAAATAAGCCCCAGCAATTAACAAATGCATGAGAGGCGGTTTTTGATGATATGGTTCTCCACCTAACGTCGGGTACAGCCATCCCAGGGAATCTGGTGGGGAATTGAAAATTTCCCTGGCTACTTGGGCCACAGTTCCCTCATCGCCATCTTGCAACGGTAATCCGCCCAGATTGATACTAAACAATAATACTGCTGCCAACAGCAGAACTATCACCCATACCCAATCAATCCATTTGTTAACCGCGCGATGCTGTGTTTCTAGATGACCCCAAATAAAGCTTCCTTCTTGCATATCCTATGATAATCATTTTACTTGCTGGTTTGATTACATAGAGACCAAAGTGAATCTCTAGTGCTGCCACCCAGAACAACATGTGTTCTGACGATTGCTAAGTTTCCAGGTTAGCTTAATTTTCTCTGGTCAGCGATAATTTTTTGAGAAATTGTTCTGAATTTTGTCAATTTAATTAACAATCATTTTTGGATATAAATGATACAACTAATACCATCCAGGGCGTGCAGATTACTGATTGAGGACTTTGACAATGAGTTTACCTTTTATCTTAGATGTAGCAATTGGGTTAATTTTTATTTACTTAATTTTAAGCTTGTTAGCCTCGGAAATACAGGAACTAATTACTACGGTTTTACAATGGCGTGCTGTTCATTTAAAAAAATCAATTGAAATCCTCATCGCAGGTGATGCAGTTAAATCCGAAGATGATAGTGTCATCAACTTTGTCAACGACTTATACGAACATCCTTTAATTAAAAGCGTTAATCAAGAAGCTAAAGGATTTTTAACAAATTTACCGCGTAAGTTTGTCTGGTTCTTGTCATCTCTTCCCATGAAATTTTCGTTATCTGGAGAAAAAAGAAGAAAAAGTATTTTTGGCTATACACATGATCAGGATGTCAAAGATGATATCAAAAAACATAGCGCTCCCTCTTATATTCCTGCGGAAACTTTTGCTACCACACTAATGGAAACATTAGGAATACCAAAACTTGTGCAGACACTAACCGAATCAAGATTGATAAATTTTAAAGATGAACAGTTACAAGCCATCCAAAATATTTTGTTAAAATTTAATCAACAAGTAAATACTGTTGACAATCATATTAGTAGATTTTCTGTTTATATCTATGAAGACTTTACAGAAATGGTGGAAAAAAGCTTTGGCATAATTATTGATGATTTTCAAAAAGGCAAGGCTGATTTAACTACTAGCATGAATCGCATGGGACAAAGCTTAGATAGATATATAGAAGTGTTTCAATCAGATATGCCAGAAGATATCTATGCTAGCAAAGCCTTGCAAAAAATTATATTTTTTAGACAAGATATTTTTGACAACATTGAACAAACTATTTTGCTTAAAGGTTTAAGACCTAATATTAATGAAATAGTCGAATTAATTAATATAGGTAGTGATGTTCATCGAGGTTTTATCAATGAATTTCAAAACCCAGAAAGTGAAGCTTATAAAACCTTTGTCTCTTTGAGTGCCAGAATTGAAGAATTAAGCAAAAAACTACCACCAACCGTAGTTAGCAACATGGCTGCATTAGCCAAGCGGGCCCAAATTAAAGCTAGAAATACGCAAGAAGGCGTTTATATCTTACAACAAGAAATAGAGCATACATTTGATAAATCAATGGATAGAGCCGCTGGCGTATATAAACGTAACGCCAAAGGAGTGGCAATTTTAATTGGTATGGTTATTGCCATAATTGCCAATGCTGATGCATTTCATATTGCTAGCCGATTATCCAAAGATTCTTCTATACGTATAGCAATTGTCAATAATGCAGGACAATTAGTCCAAAATAATAGTGGTAATCAACCAGGAAATTTAGATGTTCTTAAAAAGCAAACTGAACAAATTTTAAACGAAATTTCCTTACCCATTGGTTGGACTACGATTAATTTACAACAGCAAATTAACTGGAATCTTAATCCCAAGTATCCATTCTCCATTTGGAAAGTTTTAACTATGATCTGCGGCTGGTTTGTCAGTGGTATTGCTATTGCAATGGGTGCGCCTTTTTGGTTTGATTTATTAGGTAAAGTTGTCAATGTGCGGAATACAGGTAAACCACCGGCATCTTCTAGTAAAGATGAGAAATAATAGAGCCTAGCGGCTAGTAAATTAAGCGTGTGTTGTCATGCAGTACAATGAATCAACAACAATTTTAAAAGATAAAAATTACCTGTAAATCCCAGCTTTGATCTTGGCGAATAATTTTAATTTGTCGAATAAATTCTCGAAAGTAAAACCTGCGTTCTGCTTCTGACAAATCTAACCAAAATTGCGGAATTGAAACAGCTTGAGCCACAGAACTTAAGTTAACTGGAGGAAGAGTAGCTAGCCTAGACTGGAGTGCTGAAATTTCTGTCCGCAGTTTGTAAGCTCTCAACTTTGCTGTTTCTGCATCCAAAACTTCAGTTTCAACTAAATTGGGTAACTGCTGAAGTATTGCTTGTTGACGTGCGATCGCTTCCCCTAAACTAGTTTTAATTGCATCCAACTGCGGAAAATTCATTCCTGCTACTGCTAAGGGTAAGTCACGACAAACAATTTCAATGGTGTGTGCTAATACCTCTTCATAGGGAATTGCTCGACATTTGGGGCCTTTAGTGCAGCTGATGGGACGTAAATATAAATACTCTTTATCTTGGTGGCGTTGGGTGACACGGGTCACTGTTGTATGCGATTGACACTCTCCACAGACAACTAACCCTGCTAAAGAACGCGGCGCACTAGCAGTGCGAGACGGTAAACGACTATTACGGCGTAAAATTCGATCAATTTGGGCGGCTTCTTCTCGAGAAATTATAGGCGTATGAGTATCAGAAATAATTTCGTCATTTTGATAAGCCGTGTCACCGCGATAAACCGGATTAGTCAACCAGCGCCGCCCTGTAGTCACAGAAATCTTCTTACCATATTTTTTTGCTAGGTAACGAACTGCTCCCCGCAAGGAACCATAAAGTAAAAAGTACTCAAAAAAATCTTTAACTACTGGAGAAGTACTCCGATCAACAATATATTTTTCTTTACTACGTCGATAGCCATAGGGAGCTTTACCTGGAGGTGGTGCAGTTTCCAGACGACTACGAGCATGGCCTTGACGAATACGCCGACTAAGCTGATGATGCTGGATTTCCCGTAGCAAATTCAGTAAATCAGCCTGGATATGAGCATTTTCGGAAGTATAGGGTTGTTCAGTAGCAATTACTTTCATCCCCATGACTTCCAATTCATGCAAGCGATCGCTCACTTCCTCTAGAGTATTCCCCAATTCTTCCAAGCGGCGGATCAGGAGATAATTTGCTGGTTCAGTTTGACAATCTGTGAATAATTGTTTTAGTTGCGATCGCTTACCCAAATCATGATAAAAGCGATCCACCTCCCATCCCCAGTCATCAGGATCAAGGGAAGATTCTAATAAGGGATCAGTGTAAGTATAGGCAATAATTTTCATTCTTCACCCCATTACCCCTGACTTAATTCAATAATATTCCCATCTGGATCTTGAGTGAAAAGAGCAGCACGACCAGAAGCACTAGTTTGTACGGGATAATTTTGCTGAAGCAGCTCTTGTTTAGCAATTTCCAAATCAACCACAGCAAAAGCAACGTGGGGGTTACGTCCCCATTTTTCGTGAGGGTTTTCGGTAGGAACAGTATTTGCAACTATCAGGTGAATTTGATAGTTCCCGACTTGATACCATGCACCGGGGTATTTTAGAGAACGGTCTATTTTGGGCAACCCCAACACTTTGCCATAAAAATATTCTGATTTTTCCAAGTCAGTTACGAGAATCGCTGTATGGAGAGTCTGAGTAATATGCATTGTCTGTGAGATGTTATCTGACACTAGGAGTGGGTTGAAAGATGGCACAAAGATACTCTATTTACGATATAACGAAAGTTTCAACAACCATTCCGGTTAGGAGAAATTTGAAAGGCGTACTTCGTTGGGGATTATTCTCAGAAGGAACGCCAAAAGACAGAACAGACCATAGTCCAAAAGGCTAAATATAAAGCGAAAAGCTAATTGTCATCATTCATGGGAAAGTTGACAGTTGATGGTAATTCAGGAAATTTAACTTAATTTGTAGTGTTAGTCTGGGGTATCTTCTATTTGAATTTCTTTTTCATATTGTGCGATCGCTTCTTCAATGATTCCATTACTAACATCAGAAATATCGGATTTAGAATAAATAGTAGCGAGTATGATTACTTGAGCAGTTTTGAGATAATAAATGACTCTATAACCTCCACTTTTGCCTTTTTGAATATTGCTATTTTTGAGACGAACTTTGAAAACCTGATATTTACTTCCAGCAATTCTGTCTCCAGGGATTTCACCTGCTTGGAGTTGCTCGATTAAGGGTTGGAGATCACTACGAATAGAACGATAGCGTTTAGCCAGTTCTCGTAGATCCTTTTTAAAACGAAGAGTAAGAACAATTTGAATCGGTGATGGTTCACTCTGCATCAATACCTTCCCACATTTCTGAAAGAGGTATAGTTTGCCCATTTAATGCTTGTTTGATGCCTTGTTGAATACCTTCAATTACAATTTCTGTGGGTGTTTCCTCAGCAGACAACTCTTCCTTTAAGCCCAGGCGAAAGTAATGAATTATGTCATAAATTTCTGCTAATTTATCTTCGGGAATGTCTCGAAGTTCTTGGATAATTTTATCAATCAGCATAAATCAAATTCTTGGTTGATTGGTGTTTATTATGGCTCATCTCTAGAATATGGGAGTCGGCGGCGGGCAGATGCGATCGCCTCTTGCAGTTTAGGCGGATTAGCCAAGATGACATCGAAAGGATTCTTGTCCTGAATACAGCGCTTTGCAAGTAAATGAAGTACAGACTTACATATTGTAAATCTTGTAGGGTAGGCATCTTGCCTGGCATTGTGTACTCATCAACAGAAAATATGCTGTATTACTAGAGATTTTCCGTCAGCGTGTTGATGTGGATAATATTCGGCGCATCTATGCCATGCAAAATCATATTCATAATGGCAATCACATACGCCAAACTTTTCTGTTCTTTACCCGTAAACGGATGTTTTTGAAGAATCTGTTAACGACGACAAATAATGTGGCAATCGACAACAAAAAAATCGGGATGACTGGATTCGAACCAGCGGCCCCTTCGTCCCGAACGAAGTGCGCTACCAAGCTGCGCTACATCCCGTAAAAATAAACATTACCGCTAGTATATCACTATATCTTAGTAAAAGATAAAAATAAATATATCAAATAATCATTGCACCAACAGCTTTGCTTGCTAGGATTAGATTTGTATAACTTCAAATGGTAAAAGCGGATTGTGACTGTAAAGCCAGACTGGTTGCGAGTAAAAGCGCCTCAGTGGGAGCGCGTTGGTAACGTTAAAGAAATTTTGCGGGATTTAGCTCTCAATACAGTTTGCGAGGAAGCGTCCTGTCCGAATATTGGCGAGTGCTTTCAAGCGGGGACTGCTACGTTTTTAATTATGGGCCCTGCTTGTACCCGTGCCTGTCCTTACTGTGATATTGATTTTGAGAAAAAACCCCAACCTCTAGACCCTACAGAACCAGCACGATTGGCAGAGGCTGTGCGCCGCATGAAACTTAATCATGTGGTCATCACTTCTGTCAACCGAGATGACTTGCCTGATGGTGGTGCTTCTCAGTTTGTGCGGTGTATTACAGCAGTGCGTAGTGTCTCACCTCAAACCACAATTGAAGTACTAATTCCTGATTTGTGCGGTAACTGGAATGCTTTAGAAATCATTTTACAAGCTGCGCCAGAGGTACTGAACCACAACACAGAAACAGTTCCTCGCTTATATCGCCGGGTGCGTCCCCAAGGAAACTACGATCGCACTCTAGAATTACTCAAGCGAGCGCGTCAAATGGCTCCTGGGGTATACACTAAATCCGGTATCATGGTTGGGCTGAGTGAAACTGATGCCGAAATCCGCCAAGTTATGCAAGACTTACGATCTGTAGATTGTGACATTTTGACCATTGGGCAATATCTCCAACCCAGTCAAAAACACTTGCAAGTTAATGACTTTATCACCCCAGAACAATTTGCAGCTTGGCAAGCATTCGGTGAAGAAATCGGTTTTTTACAAGTTGTTTCCTCACCATTAACTCGCAGTTCATATCATGCTGAACAAGTGAGGGAATTAATGCAACGCCACCCCCGTTAGGTGAGTGTTCAGTTGTGAGTGATTTTGAGTGGTTATAGATATATAGATAGCAGTGCAAGAAACTACCATAGCGATTCTGGGTGCAGGTGCTTGGGGTATAGCTCTAGCAGATTTGGCGACTGAAAATAGTCACCGGGTGCGTCTGTGGTCACGGAGCGGATCAACAACTCTAGAAGCAGTACTAAAAGATACCCAAATAGTCTTGTCTGCTATCTCCATGAAAGGGGTGAGTGATGTAGCTTCCCAAGTACAGGCTTTCCCCCTTTCTCCAGAGACAATTTTTGTCACAGCAACAAAAGGCTTAGATCCCAAAACTACCTGTACACCCTCGCAAATTTGGCAAACAGCATTCCCCCATCATCCAGTAGTTGTATTATCTGGGCCCAATTTATCTAAAGAAATTCAAAAGTCGTTACCCGCTGCAACCGTAGTAGCTAGTCACGACACTGCTGCTGCTGAACTAGTACAACTGGTCTTTTCTTCCCCACGATTCCGCGTCTATACCAATTCTGATCCTGTGGGTGTAGAACTAGGGGGAACATTAAAAAATATTATGGCGATCGCCGCAGGTGTCTGTGATGGCTTACATCTGGGAACCAACGCCAAAGCCGCTTTAGTCACCCGTGGACTTGCAGAAATCATTCGCATTGGCAATGCTTGGGGTGCGAAGCCGGAAACATTTTATGGTTTATCTGGTCTAGGAGATTTATTAGCAACTTGTAATAGTCCTCTAAGTCGCAATTACCAAGTTGGTTACCAAATGGCTAGTGGTCAGACACTCACAGAAATTTTGGCAAATCTACAAGGAACAGCTGAAGGTGTCAATACTTGCCACGTGTTAATGCAACGAGCCAAGCAGCAAAATATTACTATCCCCATTACCGAGCAAGTTTATCGCTTACTCCAAGGTGATGTTACACCCCGACAAGCACTAGAGGAACTGATGTTAAGAGATATCAAGCCAGAATACGACTATTAATAGTGCTTTCTGCGTGATGACAATTTATCTAAGACACTCGATCACTTCTAATTATTCCTCAATAATCCCTAGAAAAAAAATAGTAAATCGTCAGGATATTACTTTCATCCCCATGTAGATATGACTAAGCAAACGATAAACATGATTTTTACTGAAATATGTTTATACAAATTACCGACATCACATTAAATATCTATCAAGGTGGAAATGCTAACTAGGTAGTTTGTAATTTAAAGCCTAGCTGTAAATTTGAATAGCTATTGGTTCAATTCAAACACGCGACTGATACATTTCAGTATTAGTGTTTGAAAACAAACCAGTATGTTTTTTGAGAAAAAAACTTTACTGGAAACCTCAACCGTGTTAGTTCATCTTGAATCACGGGAACAATAGCAACAGTTAATTAGCTGACCGTAATCTATTGTTACCTGGAGCCATTGAGACGATCCCTATGCCAGCAACATCTTTTTACGCAGATGCCGCATCTAATACCCAAAAGTCCCGCCAGACTTTGGACGCAGAACTCATTGTTGATGATGGTGAGTTGTCGGCAGATGATATCCAAGAGTTGGAAATAGCTGCTGTTGACCCTGCCAACTTTGCTGCGAATACTAACCGTCGGAGTACAGACCTGGTACGTCTATATCTTCAGGAAATTGGGCGAGTTCGGCTGTTAGGGCGCGACGAAGAAGTTTCCGAAGCACAAAAAGTCCAACGCTACTTGCGGATGCGGACTGTGCTTGCCAATGCTGCCAAGCAAGGTGATGAAGTAGTTGTACCATACCTCCGATTAATTGAAGTTCAAGAGCGTCTAACATCTGAACTGGGACACCGCCCGTCTTTGGAACGGTGGGCTACCACCGCTGGTATAAATCTGCCGGATCTCAAACCAACTTTAGCCGATGGTAAGCGTCGTTGGGCAGAAATTGCCAAATTAACAGTAGAAGAACTGGAAAAAGTTCAGTCCCAAGGACTCCAGGCCAAAGAACACATGATCAAAGCAAACCTGCGCTTGGTAGTGTCTGTTGCTAAAAAGTATCAAAATCGTGGTTTGGAATTATTAGATTTAGTTCAAGAAGGAACTCTCGGCTTAGAACGAGCAGTAGAAAAATTTGATCCGACTAAGGGATATCGCTTTAGTACATATGCTTATTGGTGGATTCGTCAAGGAATTACCAGAGCGATCGCTACTTCTAGCCGGACAATTCGCCTACCTGTTCATATTACAGAAAAGCTGAATAAGATTAAAAAAGCTCAACGTAAAATTGCTCAAGAAAAAGGTCGTACCCCCACTCTAGAAGACCTAGCAATTGAGTTAGAAATGACACCTACCCAAGTCCGGGAAGTGTTGCTGAGAGTACCACGTTCAGTGTCTTTGGAAACTAAGGTAGGTAAAGATAAAGACACAGAGTTAGGGGAATTACTAGAAACTGACAGTGTGACCCCAGAAGAAATGTTAATGCGAGAATCTTTACAAAGAGACTTGCATAGTCTGTTATCAGATTTAACTAGCCGTGAGCGTGATGTAATTCTCATGCGCTTTGGTTTGGCAGATGGTCATCCTTACTCGTTGGCAGAAATTGGCCGCGCTCTTGACTTGTCAAGAGAACGAGTGCGTCAAATTGAATCCAAAGCTTTACAAAAGCTACGTCAACCCAAGCGTCGCAACCTCATCCGCGATTATTTGGAATCCCTAACTTAGTTATGAGTCAATTGTCAGAAGGTAGGGGCAAAACATGACTTATGGATGTCAACTTTAGCAAAAACCCTGAAAAGTTAAATTGACATACACAAGTTGTGAGTCGCCTCTACTGGCAAATGACTAGATACTTAATAATTCGTAATTCGTAATAGATTGGTTATTTGACAACTAATCTATTCGGGAATATTTAGTAAATGTTTGCAATAAGCTACGATTGTTGCAAATTGCTCGGAAAATTTGTTATATTCTCAACTAATAGGCTTTGTTGAGAAAAATTAGTATGACGGCTTACACATCTACTTCACTCAAGGCAGAACTAAACGAAAGAGGTTGGCGTTTAACTCCCCAACGCGAAACAATCTTACATATTTTTCAAGAACTTCCGCAAGGTGAACACCTGAGTGCTGAGGATCTTTATCATCGACTAGAAGGTGACGGCGAAGGCATCAGTCTTTCAACTATCTATCGGACGTTGAAATTGATGGCGCGTATGGGGATTTTGCGGGAATTAGAATTGGGAGAAGGGCATAAGCATTATGAAATTAACCAGCCCTACCCCCATCATCACCATCACTTAATTTGTGTTAAGTGCAACGCCACTATTGAGTTCAAAAACGATTCTATTTTAAAAATTGGGGCTAAGACAGCCCAAAAAGAAGGATTTCATCTGTTGGATTGTCAAATGACCATCCACGCAGTCTGTCCCAAGTGCCAACGGGCGCTGATGCCGTTATAGCACCTGGGTGAGATAACAAGGCGAAGTTATGCCATTTATAATTTGCTGTTATCGGAGGTAAGTGACCTGTTAAGAACTCATACTGACAAGATCTCAGCGGATGCTAAAAGCGTCCGCTTCTGATATCACTGAGACTGATGCCATAAAATTCTTGGGCTTGCTGAATTGCTCTTCTGGTATCATCTGCCATGACACCGTTGAGATTGCCTTTATAGAAACCCTTTTCTTGTAATCGTCTTTGGATTTCCAGGACACTGAAATCACTCTTGGGAGCAGTATTAATTACTTCGTATAACTTAGCTCTGGTAGTGGGGCCAGCAATACCACTGGCTGCTAGGTAATTAGCTGCTTGAAATCGACGTACAGCATCCGCAGTGTAGGAACCAAAATAGCCATTTGGTGTTCCATGTAGATATCCGGCGCGGATCAAATGTTCTTGCAGTAGTCTGACTGCTTCGCCGCGATCGCCTATAGTCAGGTTATCTCTATTAGTGGTAGCTGTGGGTCTAGCAGCAATAGTAGGAGCTTCACCGCCAACACCAATAGGAGGTAATTTGCCTACGGTTGCTGGGCCCACAACACCATCAACACCTAAGTTGTAAGCTTCTTGGAACCGTCTGACTGCTTCTTCGGTAATGGGGCCAAATACTCCTGTGGCGTTACCAAAATAAAAACCTGCCACTTGCAACTGTTGTTGTAAGGCCCTGACTTCTTCACCTTCATCGCCTCTGACTAACAGGTTGGGATTGCGGCGTTTATTTTGAGTCCTGACCATGCTATTGATTTGAGTTGGTGTGCTAGCAGTACTGGGTGGTCTTGGGGCTGGTGTACTGGTAGTGTTAATTGTCTCAAATGGTGTACTAGCAGGAGTGGGTTTTGGCGGTTGTAGATTGCTCAGAGTGACTGGTGGAACAGGTGTACTAGCAGTACTGATTCTGGGCGGTTGGGGACTAGTAGTATTGATGGTGGGTACTGGTGTATTCGCAGTACTCGGTCTTGCAGGTTGATTATTTGTCTGTTGTGGCTGCCAATTTTCTAATTTTTGGCGTGTGCTAGGCCCGACAATGCCATCAACTGGTAAACCATTGGCTTGTTGGAAGCGCCGTACAGCATCTTCCGTTGGGAAGTCATAAATTTGGGTAATGGGAGATTGATAAAAGCCGGCTTGTTGCAACTTTTGTTGCAGACTCCTGACAGAAGGGCCTTGATCACCTCGTTCTAGTGCCAAAACGCTGCTGACGGAACCGAGAATAGCTAAAGTTAGAGCTAGGGGCAACATGTGCTTCCAGGCTCTACTAGAAAGACGCTTCCAGTCTGGTGCAGATGCTTTAGTTAATAAAGAACTGAGAGATACCAAATCACTGGATGCGCTGTCTTCATAGGCGTCAGCTAAGTGGAAATACGCAAGATTATCCATATGTTTTTCCTACACCAATTATTTTTCTTCAATGGTCGCTTCAGCTTGATGTACGAGATTTCGCAAATTTTCTAATGTCTGTATATTTACATCCTGCCATAAATTGCGCTGGTGTGCTTCTAATAATTTTTCAGCAATATCACGTAATGCCCAGGGATTTTTATCTTGGATAAAGTCACAGACAAGGGGATCAAATACATAGGCCTGGGCGATACCCTCATACATGTGGTCTTCCACACATTGAGCTGTAGCATCGTAGGCAAATAAATAATCTACGGTGGCGGCCATTTCAAATGCACCTTTGTAACCGTGGCGCATCATTCCTTCAATCCACTTGGGGTTAACTACACGAGAGCGATACACCCTAGCAATTTCGGCTTTCAGCTGACGGACACGTGGTTGAGCAGGAATAGAATTATCACCAAAATAAGTTTGGGGGTTTTTTCCCTGAAGCGACCGCACAGCTGCTGTTAAACCACCCTGAAATTGATAATAATCATCCGAATCAAGCAAGTCATGTTCCCGGTTGTCTTGGTTGTGTAAGACAATTTGCATTTGTGTTAAACGCTGTTTAAAAGCTTCTGGCGCAGAAATTCCCACTAATCCCCCTTTGTCGTCAGGGTCAGCGGTGGTGTAAGCGTAGCAACTCCAATTGATATAAGCACGTGCTAAATCCTGATCATCTGTCCAATTTTGTGACTCCATTAAACCTTGCAGCCCTGCACCATAAGCACCCGGTTGAGAACCAAAAACCCGATATTGCGATCGCACCACGGCTGCTTCCACAGACAAACCTTGTTGCATCCATAAATTAATATCTTGGTTTACTTGTGCTGCCAGGGGATTATACTCCGGGGATTCATCCAGTGCTGCTACGGCTGCTACAGCTTGCTCAAATAAATCGATTAAGTTAGGAAAGGCATCCCGAAAGAATCCCGAAATCCGCAAAGTGACATCAACACGGGGTCTTCCCAAAATACTCAAAGGTAAAATCTCAAAATCCACAACCCGCCGCGCTGCACCATCCCAAACAGGCCGTACACCCATTAACGCCAAAGCTTCGGCAATATCATCACCGCCAGTCCGCATTGTGGCAGTTCCCCACACAGATAAACCCAATGTTTGGGGATATTCACCGTTTTCTTGGGTATAGCACTCAATTAAGTTTTCCGCCGCTTTTCTGCCTATATCCCATGCGGTTTCTGTGGGGATAGCGCGAATATCCACAGAATAAAAGTTTTTGCCAGTAGGTAAAACCTCCGGGCGGCCACGTGTGGGGGCGCCAGAGGGGCCACTGGGAATGTATTTACCATCAAGTCCGTGGAGTAAGTTGGTGATTTCTTGGTGGGTTTGTTGTAAGGCGGGTAGAAGTTTGGTGTTAATCCAGTCAAGAGTGGTGGGGAGTGGGGAGTGGGGAGTGG
>NZ_CAWUDM010000021.1:0-74003 GCF_963920855.1 Nostoc sp. CCY0012
CTTGTCCCCTTGTCCCCTTGTCTCCTTGTCCCCTTGTCCCCTTGTCCCCTTGTCCCCTTGTCCCCTTCCACTCAAGACTCCCTTCTATTACATCTCATAAATTCTGGCTTCTAATGCTTCTGGATACTCGTCGCAGTAATCTTCAAAGGCGGTTGTATGAATTTTTTCAGATCGTTGGTGTGCCATTTCTGATTGCAGTTCTTCGATGACATCCCAGGCGGCGGCGCATTCTTCAGAATGAATACCTTTTTGAGCGCAAACAGCACGGGCTTTTTTGATTTCGTCTTGTAGCTGTTGCTCTAACAATATTGAGTGGGGTTGTTCTAAAAAGTCACTCTGCGCCACAATATCTGTGAGTGAAATTATACCTAGTAACTCACCCTGAATCACTGGCGCTCTGTGTAAATGATGATCAGCAAATAATCTGGCTACGTATTCGACACCAAGGTCAGGATTAATGACAATACAAGGTTTGGTCATGACTTCATATATACGGACTTTGCCAGGATCTTTACCGTAGGCAATGACTTTATATACAATATCGCTCTCACTAATAATGCCGTAAGCGTCTTGTGCGTGACGACGATCTACAATGAGCGATCGCCAGTCTCTAGCCCGCATTAATTTCACAGCCTCGGCTACTGTCGCTGAACTACGAATCGTGGCAACATCTTTAGTCATAATGTCAGATGCTTTCAACATAATAATCTCCCAATTTTCTAATTACGATTGCCACACCTTCAACTTAGATAAAGAGTTTGAGTAACTTGTGAAGTTAACCAAACTTGATAAATTCACGTCCTTCAAGCCGTGGCATTTCGCCCTTTAACAGTGGTTCCAATGCAGCTTTAATGCGAGTGGCTGAGGGTGGACAACCGGGTAAATAAATATCAACTGGGACTACACTATGTACGGGTGTCACGCGGTCTAGTAAGGTGGGTACAATACCCGGTTCTTGGGGAACTTGAGGATGAATATCCACTGCTTCTATATAAGAACGCTGAAGCACAGGTTCTGCACTACCTAAAGGATTACGTAAAGCGGTGACATTGCCAGTTACAGCACAATCACCAAAGGAAACCAATATTTGGGAACGTTCCCGCACAATCTCAATCATTTGCAGGTGTTCTTCGTTGGCGATCGCACCTTCGACTAAAACCACATCCACACCTTGGGGATATTCTTTAATATCAGCGAAGGGACTATAAACCAAATCCACCTGTGCAGCTAAATCAATTAGCCATTCGTCCAAGTCGAGAAAGGACATATGACAGCCAGAACAGCCACCTAACCATACTGTTGCTAATTTCAAACGAGCCATAATATGCTAGTGAGCATTGAAGTTGTATAAAAACAGGGGTAAAGCCCTTACTACAAGCGAATCAGTCTGGAAATCAGATTCTCCTCATCTCCCCATTCCCCATCACCAATTGCCATTCTTGAACTACAGATTGAGGAACTGAGATGTTGATAGAGTTTTTACCCGGTAAAGGTAAACTCAGCATTAGCGGCTCAGTTGGTAGTTGGGGTAAGATGTCTTTGAAGTCATATTGACCAATGGTGGGTGCTGGTGCTTCGTCTAAGAAAACATCGTTAGCAGTTAAGACTTTACCTGTGGAAGTAGTGATTTTTAAGGGTTGGGGATGAATCAGTTCTGCATAGCCGGGAAACCCCACTAGTCGCAGGTTTACAGTTGTTGCTTGACCTGGGTAAACTTGCTTAAATAAAACAACCTGCCAAACATTACCTGATTGATCGTCTAATTTTGTCTGTGCGCGATAAACTAGTTCTCCAGGTGCTGGTTCTAACTTGTTGACAGCAGCAATTACTGTCTGGGATGTGAGGCTTCCTAAACCGAAGAATATATATGTAGTCAATATTGCCAGTAGTAGTAGCCACCAAAATATTTTTTGGATAAATCGGATACGTCGGCGAAACATTGGTTTATCTCCTGTTAAAAATTCCATTGTTGTTTTTCCCTGGCGGTAACTAGAAAATCGAGTGTGGCGCGATCGCGTTTCATTTCGCCGACACTGGAACCTTTGTCAAAAATTGCCCCTGTCGGACAAGCATTAACGCATTTACCGCAGGAAGTACAAGTTGAGGAAGTTCCCCAAGGCTGATTTAAATCGGTAATCACATGAGAGTTTGTCCCCCTCCCCGCCATATCCCAAGTATGAGCGCCTTCGATTTCGTCACAAACCCGGACACAACGTGTACAAAGAACACAACGGTTGTGGTCAATACCAAAGCGATCGTGAGAAATATCAACTTGGCGATGGGGGAAATGGTACTCTAAACGCACATGATCCATGCCCATTTCAATAGCTAAGTCTTGCAGTTCACAATTGCCATTAGCCACACACACCGAGCAAATGTGATTACCTTCAGCAAACAGCATTTCTACAATAGTGCGCCGATATCTTTGCAGGCGATCGCTCGTTGTCTTTACTTCCATGCCTTCAGTAACTTTAGTCACACAGGCTGGTTGGAGTTTACTACTTCCGGCAATTTCCACCAAACACAACCGACAAGCACCCACATTCTCCACACCCTCTAAATGACACAATGTAGGAATATGAATACCAGCATCCGCCGCCGTTTCCAGTAAAGTTTCCTCTTCACGGGCGCTGATTAATTGACCATCTATTGTCAAAGTTTTTACAGTCATAAATATAGTAATTCGTAATTAAAATAATCTCCAATTCCTAGTCCCTAATCCTCTTTAATCACTATCGCGCTTAGAAAAATCTAAAACCCTTATTTTTCAAGTTATCAATTTAGGCGTAGGTTGGGTTAAGCACAGCGAAACCCAACACCCAAAGACTTTGTTATTGTTGGGTTTCACTACGTTCTACCCAACCTACATTTATTTTTCTTTCTCCAGAGTGATAGAAAAGGGCTAATTCCTAATCAAAGCCAAATACTCATCTCGGAAATAGCGCAAAGTACTAAATACCGGATTGGGTGCAGATTGTCCTAAACCGCATAAACTGGTGTTTTGTACCATGTCACACAGTTCTTCTAGTAGTTCCAAGTCAGCTAGAGATGCTTTACCTTCACGAATCTTGGTTAGTAGTCCATGTAACTGCACAGTGCCAACTCGGCAGGGAATACACTTACCACAGGATTCGTCCATGCAAAACTCCATGAAGAACCGGGCGACATCCACCATATTGGTACTTTGATCCATGACGATCATGCCACCGGAACCCATGATAGAACCAAGGTTGCTCAAGGATTCATAATCTACAGGTGTATCAAAAGCTGATGCGGGAATACATCCCCCAGAAGGGCCTCCTGTTTGTACGGCTTTGGTGATCCCGTCATCTGGGACACCGCCGCCCATTTCTTCGACAATCTGCCGTAAAGAAGTACCCATTGGCACTTCAATTAAACCTGTATTGCGGACTTTACCAGCTAGGGCAAAAACTTTTGTACCTTTGCTTTTTTCTGTACCGATACTGGCAAACCAGTCAGCGCCTTTGCGAATAATGGGTGCAATATTGGCAAAGGTTTCCACATTGTTAATTAAGGTAGGATAACCCCACAAACCAGATTCAGCCGGATAGGGGGGACGGGGATGAGGAGTACCACGTTTTCCTTCAATAGAAGCCATGAGGGCAGTTTCTTCACCGCAAACATAAGCCCCAGCACCGATGCGGATATCAATTTTAAAATCAAAGGGAGACTCAAAGATTTGACTGCCTAACATACCCAGATGTTGAGCTTGGCGAATGGCAGTTTGCAGACGATTGATCGCAATGGGATATTCTGCCCGAATATAAATATAACCTTGACTGGCACCCACAGCGTAGGCGGCGATCGCCATGCCTTCTAAAACGCGATGAGGGTCACTTTCCATGACACTCCGATCCATAAATGCACCAGGATCGCCTTCATCAGCGTTACAGATCACAAATTTACGCTCACCTTTGGCTTTAGCAACAGTCGCCCACTTCAAACCTGTGGGATAACCAGCACCGCCACGTCCTCTTAAACCACTACGGGTAATTGTATCTACCACCTCACTGGGAGTCATCTCCCGCAGCACGTGGTAAAGAGCTTGATAACCTTCAGCCGCAATATAAGCTTGAATGCGTTCTGGATCAATTTTGCCGCTATTTTCCAACACAATGGGCATCTGTCCTGCAAAAAATGGCTGCGTCAGACTTCCCTGCTGCACAGTTGCGGCTTGTCCATGCAGAGTGGCAATAATTGCAGGTGCATCTTCTGGGGTGACTTTTTCGTACAATTGGGAATCGGTGGAGGCGGATGACGAAGCATTATCCACTTTTTCCCCAGTCTCCACTTCCACCAATGGCCCTTGACAACACAAGCGCATACAACCAACACCGGAAACTTGGACTGTTTCCGCCAATTCTGCTGCTGTAACAGCTGCTTCTAGTTGTTGTTTCACTGCTTGGGAGTTAGCAGATAAGCAACCAGCTGCGATGCAGCAACGAATCTGCACAGGTTTTTGCTGGGAACCTTCTTTTTGGGCTATTTCTAGTAATTCAGTCAGTTCCATCTTTGAGCCATCCTTGGATGCGATCGCTAACTGATTCTGGGGTTTGATATCCTAAGACTGCGCCGTCAAATACTACCGCAGGCGCGCTTCCACAAGCCCCCAAACATCTTGATGTCAGTAGTGAAAGTTGACCATTTTCCGTGGTTTCACCAGCTTTGATGTGAGTCTCTTGTTCTAGGTGAGACAAGATGGCTGTAGCACCTTTGACATAACAAGCTGTACCTGTACACACCACACAAGTATGAACTCCTGGGGGTGCGAGGGAAAATAAGTGATAGAAGGTAGCTACACCATAAACTCGACTGGGTGGTAATTTTAATTTATGGGCAATTTCCAGTAATAAATCGGTTTCTAAGTAGCCAAAGAGTTCTTGGGCTTGATGGAGAATTTCAATTAAGGCGTTTTGCTGATACTGATGACGCTTGATGGTAACGTCTAGGATTTTCCAGCGTTTATCGGTTTTGGCTGGAGCATGATTTGGGGGAAGAGCCGCTTTCATCACAATCTCGCATCTAAGTTGTTTTACTCACTTGAACTGGCTACAGTGGTAGATTTTGTGACAACTTTTTCCAAATCTTGATGCATAATTGGGCGTTGGACAATATGAACCGAACAAGGTGCGTGATGGACAACATAGCTACTCACACTACCCAGCAACATTTCCGCTAGCCCAGAGCGACCATGACGACCCATGATAATTAAGTCAGCACCCCAATTAATCGCTAACTTACAGATTGTACGACCAGGATCACCAAGGGGTTGAGCAAATTCTGTAGTAATTCCTACTGTATTGGCTTGGGCGCTGAAAGATTGCAGCATTTGTAAACTTTCTTGTTTCAAGCTATTCCACTGTTGTTGATATAACTCGAAATTTTGACTGTTCAGTCGGGGATAGTAGTCTATGTTGTATAACATAGGTAAATAGGAACTACCTCCTTCTTCTGGTGCGAGAACATGTAATAGTAATAAGTGGGCTTGTGTTAATTTAGCTAAAGCTAATGCTTCCTCAAAAACTTGTTGACCTATCTGTGAGCGATCCAATGCAACGAGAATTTTTTTTAGCATATATACCTCTAGTTTTTACTGATAATTGAGTTTTTAATTTTTAGAAATAGAATTGACACAAATTGCCAAATCTACATCTGTCTTTTGGTAATTATCCTCAAAAATTTTAGTAGTTAGCTTGTATGATGTATCAAACCTCCTCTCCCTACACTTAAGTTATAGAACAACAATTTGAGGAACTTGTGAAGACGGTAACCAATCTATAATGAGTTATTTTTTCTTACATCTATGAGTAATCGGCTGGCTATACATTTTTTGAAAATTGATAAATAATCACATTTTGTTAATTATTGTTAAATAAGTAGACACAATTAAATATAAAATAAATTTTTGTTTGTAGTGAGCGATTTATCGCTCTCTTGCCAGATTTTCCAAGGCTAGAGCCGCTGAATATGAACTTTTATTTTATTAAGATTTTGTACATAAATAGAGCCTGGAATATATTTATATGAGAATTTTAGTTGTTGAAGATGACGAGTTAAATTCTTATGTCCTTAGTGCCATTTTGAGCAACCAGAACTATGCAGTAGAAGTTGCTCATGATGGTGACATGGCTTGGGATTTAATTGAAACTTACGACTATGATTTAATTCTTTCAGACATAATGCTACCTAAGCTAGATGGCATTAGTCTTTGTCGTAAAATTCGCTCTAGTGGTCGGCAAATGCCTGTCCTGTTATTAACAGGGTGTAATAGTAGTCACGAGAAAGCCATTGGTCTAGATGCAGGTGCAGATGACTATGTAGTCAAACCCTTTGAACAAGAAGAGTTAGTAGCGAGAGTGCGGGCTTTATTGCGTCGCAGCGGGACGACAGTACAACCAATATTAGAGTGGGGAAATTTACAGCTTGATCCTAGTAGTTGTGAAGTCCATTATGCTGACAATTTATTATCACTAACTCCCAAAGAATATGCACTATTAGAACTATTTTTGCGAAATCATCGCCGGGTATTTAGCTGTGGCATGATTTTGGAACATTTATGGTCTTATGAAGACACCCCAGGAGAAGAAGCAGTTCGCACGCATATTAAAGGATTACGGCAAAAACTCAAAGCTGTGGGAGCGCCCAGTGATTTAATTGAAACAGTATATGGAATTGGTTATCGACTCAAACAGCAGGAAGAAGAAGCCAAGAAAAACCCAGAAGTAGAACAGCCAAAAGCTCAAAAATCTCAACCTCCACAAGAATTACCGACGCCAGAACAAACATTAACTGCAATAGCCGGAATTTGGCAGAAATTTCAAGGGCGAGTAGATGAACAGGTGAGGATAATAGAGCAGGCGATCGCTTTAATTCAGATGGGTTTAAAATTGTCTGATATGCATGAAAGATTGTCGCCAGCAGTCAAAGAAGCACATACCTTGGCGGGATCTTTAGGTACTTTTGGTTTACCCGAAGGCTCCAGGTTAGCACGTCAAATTGAGCAGTTATTGAAATCAAATCAACCCTGGCAATCCGATGACATAGCTAACTTACAAAATTGGATAAAGCTACTACGCCAAGAAATCACCGCTAAGGCAGATTCAACAACAAACTTACCAAAAACCCCAGCAGAACTGCCTGGGGATGGCACTTTAAAAAACAACTTAGCCCAAGCAGAAGCCAAAATCTTAGCTGTAGACGACGATCCGCAAATTCTTGCCTTGTTACAAACTTTACTTCCTCCTTGGGGATTGCAAGTAATTACCCTCAATGACCCACGCCAGTTTTGGGAAACCTTGACCACCGTAGCCCCAGACTTATTGATTTTAGATATAGAAATGCCTCACATCGGTGGTCTAGAACTTTGTCAGGAAGTACGTCATGATCTCAGTTGGAGTGAATTACCAATTTTATTTCTCACCGTTCACAGCGATGCCGAAATACTAAATCAAGTTTTTAGTGTTGGTGCAGATGACTTTGTTAACAAACCCATCATCGGCCCAGAACTAGTAACTCGTATTATCAATCGCTTAGAACGAGTCAAACTGCTGCGTCGCGTCTCCCAAAAAGTGGGGAGTGAGGGACAAGGGGGACAAGGGGGACAAGGGGGACAAGGGGACAAGAATAACTATGCTTCCCCATCTCCCTCATCAGCAATTAGCCGGGAAATTACTCAGTATCAAGAAATAGAGGCAGAAATCCGGCGGGTAAATCGTACACTTCAGACTTTGAGTAGTTGCAATCAAGTAATTATTCGCGCTACCCAAGAGAATGATTTACTAGAAAAAATTTGCCAAATTCTTGTGGAAATCGGAGGGTATCGGCTGGCTTGGGTTGGTTTTGCGGAAAATGATCCTGAAAAAAAGATCCTTCCATTGGCCCAAGCAGGTTATGAAGATGGATACTTGCAATCTCTTAACCTCACTTGGTCGGATACTGTTAATGGACAAGGCCCCATCGGAACAGCTATTCGTACTAGTGAAATTTCCATTATTCAAAACATTTCTCTGAATCCCAAGTATGAGATTTGGCGTTGTCAGGCTAACCAACGAGGCTATGCCGCGTTAATCGCTTTACCTCTCAAAGCTGATGGTAAAGCTTTCGGCGCTTTGAGTATTTATGCTGGCGAACCAAATGCTTTTGATGTCGATGAAGTCAAACTGTTAGACGAACTAGGAGAAAATTTATCATATGGCATTGTCGCCTTGCGTAATCAACGCGATCGTGAACTACTGCGAAAAAATGGCCAATTAGCTGAAGCCGCACTACAGCAAGCTAATAATGAACTGGAATTAAGAGTAGCAGAGCGCACAGCCGAGTTAGTCAATGTCAATCGTCAGTTACAATCACAGCTGAATGAACGCCAGCGCATCGAAGAAATATTACGCATATCGCAAGTGCGATTGGCACGAATTTTAGATATTGCTGATGATGCCATTATTTCTATTGATAGCAGCCAATATATTACCTTGTTTAATCAAGGTGCCGAGAAAATTTTTGGCTACACTGCCCATGACATAATTGGGCAGAAGCTTGATGTGCTGTTACCTATGGGTTTTGCCGAGGCACACCGTCACCACGTAGTTGACTTTGGGCAATCACCCAGTCTCGCCCGTCGCATGGGAGAACGGCGAGAAATATTTGGTCGTCGTCAAGATGGAACTGAATTTCCCGCGGAGGCTTCTATTTCTAAATTTCATTTAGGAAGCGAGTTTTTTTATACTGTAATATTGCGTGATATCACAGAACGCAAGCAAATTGATCGAATGAAAGATGAGTTTGTTTCTGTTGTCAGTCATGAACTCCGCACACCTCTAACTTCAATTCACGGCTCTTTAGGAATGTTAGCCAGTGGCTTACTCAAGCCAGACTCGCCACAGGGCCAACGCCTACTGCAAATTGCTACCGATAGTACTGAGCGTTTAGTACGTTTAATTAATGACATTCTGGATATTGAGCGCATTGAGTCAGGCAAGGTAAAAATGGAACACAAAACCTGTAATCTTGCCGAACTAATTAATTCAGCTGTCAGTCTCATGCAGCCTCTGGCCCATAAAGCAGAAGTAACTTTATCTATCTCTAGCTCACCCCTCCAGATATGGGCAGATCCGGATCGTATTGTCCAAACGTTGACTAATCTACTAAGTAATGCAATTAAATTTTCCTCTGCTGGATCTAAAGTGTCGTTGACGACACAACAGCAAGGAGATGAGGTATTAGTAATCATTCAAGACACCGGACGTGGTATACCAACAGATAAACTTGGAAGTATCTTTGAGCGCTTTCAACAAGTTGATTCTTCAGATTCCCGCAACCATGATGGGACAGGTTTAGGCCTGGCAATTTGCCAAAGCATTGTGCAACAACATGGCGGGAGTATCTGGGCAGAGAGTATGTTGGGTGAAGGTAGTACATTTTACTTGGCTTTACCTATTCTTAGTGCTGAGACCACAGCCAAATTAAAATAGATGAATGACCAATGACAATAAAGCGAATTTTAGTAGTTGATAACGAACAATATATTCAAGAAGTGGCCAAGATTTGTCTGGAAACCGTTGCCGGTTGGGACGTGGTGACAGCGAGTTCGGGGAAAGAGGGGATAACTCAAGCCGAGGCTTGCCAACCAGATGCGATTTTGCTGGATGTGATGATGCCAGATATGGATGGTATTACTACCTTTGAACGACTACAGGCAAATCCATCAACTAAAGGCATTCCGGTAATTTTATTAACTGCGAAAATTCAAAGTGTTGATCGTCAAAGATATGCTCAGATGGGAATAATTACAGCGATCGCTAAACCGTTCAATCCTTTAGAATTAGCTGGTGAGGTGGCTACAGCACTGGGTTGGAATTGAAAAAACTAGCGGTTGGCTAAATGCTAGACAATGCAACCCATGTGATTATTAGAACATACATCGCGGAAGTGAAATTTTCCCAAACAAGTTAATCTAAATATTCCGTTGTGCTAATTCGTAATTCAGCAGGTCAGAGTTATCTGTAACCTGCTGGTTAAATATTAGTACAATTGTATTACTAGTTCGGGGAGCCGTATATGTCGTTTGTGCCATTACATATTCACAGTGACTACAGCTTGCTGGATGGGGCGAGTCAGCTACCAGAGTTGGTAGATCAAGCGATCGCCTTGGGAATGAAAGCGATCGCCCTCACTGATCATGGTGTCATGTATGGTGCTGTGGAATTAATTAAAATCTGTCGTAGTAAGAATATTAAGCCAATTATTGGCAATGAAATGTATATTATTAACGGCGATATCGAAAAGCAAGAACGCCGTCCTAAATATCATCAAGTTGTTTTAGCAAAAAATACCCAAGGTTATAAACACTTAGTTAAATTAACCACTATTTCCCACCTCCAAGGTGTACAAGGTAAAGGTATTTTTTCTCGTCCTTGTATTAATAAAGATTTACTCAAACAATATCATGAAGGTTTAATTGTTACTAGTGCTTGTTTAGGTGGAGAAATTCCCCAAGCAATTCTTAGTGGTAGACCAGATGCCGCGCGTAAAGTTGCCAAATGGTATAAAGATGTTTTTGGTGATGATTATTATTTAGAAATTCAAGACCACGGTTCCCAAGAAGACCGCATTGTTAATGTAGAAATCGTTAAAATTGCGCGAGAATTAGATATTAAAATTATTGCTACAAATGATTCTCATTTTATCTCTTGTTTCGATGTAGAAGCTCACGACGCATTATTATGTATTCAAACAGGCAAGCTAATTGTTGAAGATAATCGAATGCGTTATAGCGGCACAGAATATCTCAAATCTGCCGCCGAAATGCACCTGTTATTTCGTGACCATTTAACTGATGATGTGATTGCCGAAGCTGTAGCCACTACTGAAGAAGTAGCCGATAAAGTCGAGCCTTACAACATCATGGGTGAGCCGCAAATCCCCACACCACCCATTCCTTCTGGTCACACACCAGACACATACGCCGAAGAAGTCGCTTGGCAAGGATTATTAGAAAGATTAAATCGCAAATCTCGCAGCGAAGTCGATCCAGTCTACAAAGAAAGATTGGAATATGAATTAAAAATGCTACAAAAAATGGGTTTTTCTACCTACTTTTTAGTAGTGTGGGACTACATCAAATTTGCCAGAGATAATAATATTCCCGTGGGGCCTGGTCGTGGTTCGGCTGCTGGTTCCTTAGTTGCCTATGCCATGCGAATTACCAATATTGACCCAGTACATCATGGGTTACTATTCGAGCGATTCTTGAACCCAGAACGTAAATCAATGCCGGATATTGATACAGATTTCTGCATTGAAAAACGAGATAAAGTTATTGAATATGTAACTGAGAAATACGGCAAAGATCGGGTTGCTCAAATCATTACCTTTAACCGTTTAACTTCCAAAGCTGTTTTAAAAGATGTCGCCAGAGTGTTGAATATTCCTTACGGCGAATCCGACAAAATGGCGAAATTAATTCCCGTAGTGCGGGGTAAACCCACCAAACTTAAAGTGATGGTTTCTGATGCCACCCCAGCACCAGAGTTTAAAGCAAAATATGATAATGAACCCCATGTCCGCCATTGGTTAGATATGGCAATGCGAATTGAAGGTACTAATAAAACCTTTGGTGTTCATGCAGCCGGGGTTGTGATTTCCGCTGACCCCCTCGATGAAATTGTTCCACTCCAAAGAAATAATGACGGCTCAGTGATTACCCAGTATTTTATGGAAGACTTGGAATCAATGGGTCTATTGAAAATGGACTTTTTGGGTTTGCGGAACCTGACATTAATTCAAAGAACAATTGACTTAATTGAACAAACTAGTGGCTATCGCATTGACCCAGATGAAATTACAAGTCAAGAAAGAAAAGCGCAAAAGATACTAGCTAAAGGTGAACATACCACCCTACCTAAAGATGTCAAAAAATCCTATGAACTTTTAGAAGCCGGCGACTTAGAAGGAATATTTCAATTAGAATCTTCGGGAATGCGGCAAATTGTCCGAGATTTGAAACCTTCTAACATCGAAGATATTTCTTCAATTTTGGCATTGTATCGACCAGGCCCCTTGGATGCCGGACTAATTCCTAAATTTATAAATCGTAAACACGGCAGAGAAAGCATAGACTATCAAAGTCCCATTCTCGAACCCGTCTTAAATGAAACCTATGGAATTATGGTTTATCAAGAGCAGATTATGAAAATTGCTCAAGATATGGCTGGATATTCTTTAGGACAAGCTGACTTGTTGCGTCGTGCAATGGGTAAAAAGAAAGTTGCAGAAATGCAAAAACAGCGAGAAAAATTTGTCGATGGTGCGGCAAAAAATGGAGTTAAAAAACAAGTAGCTGATGAATTATTTGAGCAAATGTTGAAGTTTGCTGAATATTGCTTAAGTTATGACACGGAAATATTAACAGTAGAATATGGCTTGATTCCCATTGGGGAGATTGTCGAAAAAAATATTGAATGTAGTGTATACAGTGTTGATAGTCATGGTAATGTTTACACCCAACCCATTGCCCAATGGCACAATCGCGGACAACAAGAAGTATTTGAGTATGCTTTAGAAGATGGTTCAATAATTCGGGCGACAAAAGACCATAAATTTATGACTACTGAGGGACAAATGTTGCCAATTGATGAAATATTTGCCCAAAGTTTAGATTTAATGCAAGTTCATGGCTTACCAAAGTAATCTGACATCAGTTCGACGGAACCTAACCCCAACCCCTTCCCTAAGTAAGACGAAGTAAATAATTAAAGGTTTGTAGTGAGGACTTTAGTCCTCAAATAAGGGCTTCAGCCCTTACTACGAAATGAATTTTAATTATTTTACATTGCTTAACATAGTTTGATTTTTTCTCGCCGACTTACTTACAACGATAGGTTTTAAATATGGTGACAGCGAATTGAAAGAGTCACAATAAGGGGGGATGAGGGAGGGAAAACCAGTCCCTATTCCCCACAGCCTCTAAACCCCAAACAAGGAGTTATCAGTGGTAATACAAGTACAAACCAGCACTTACGAAGCTAAAACTCAAGAAATTGCTAAACAGCTTCTAGCCGCAACTCAGGAAAATCGTTCGTTTTTAGGTTCCCTCCGCGATCAGATGCGCTGGGATGATAAATTACTCGCTTGGGCCATGAGTAATCCTGGATTGCGGGTGCAATTATTCCGCTTTATAGACACACTACCTGCTTTGGGTAGTAAGCCCGAAATTGCGGCGCATTTACAAGAATATTTAGGAGATGAGTCTGTCGAATTACCCGCAGCCCTCAAGGGAATGCTGAACTTTGCTAACCCTGATTCTATGCCGGGACAAGTTGCGGCGACTACTGTTTCTACAGCTGTGGAAACTTTGGCGCATAAATATATTTCTGGAGAAAATATTAAACAAGTCATCAAGACAGTTGAACGGCTGCGAAAAGACAAAATGGCGTTCACTATCGATTTGCTGGGTGAGGCGGTAATTACTGAAGCGGAAGCGCAGTCTTATTTAGAACGCTATTTAGAATTAATGCAACAATTGGTGGAAGCGTCGAAAAATTGGTCTAAAATTCCGGCTATTGATGAGGCTGATGGCGAAGCGCTACCAAAGGTTCAGGTTTCGGTGAAGTTAACGGCGTTTTATTCGCAATTTGACCCGTTAGATGCTAAGGGTAGTGAGGAAAAAGTAAGCGATCGCATTCGCATTTTGTTACGTCGTGCGAAAGAATTGGGCGCATCTGTGCATTTTGATATGGAACAGTATGCCTACAAGGATTTAACTCTGAATATTCTGCAAAAGCTGTTGTTGGAAGATGAGTTTAGGCAACGCACAGATGTTGGGATGACTATTCAAGCATATCTGCGTGATAGTTATGAGGATACTAAAAAGTTGATTGCTTGGTTGCAGCAGCGCGGTTATCCCTTGACTATTCGGTTGGTGAAGGGGGCATATTGGGATCAGGAAACCATTAAGGCTGAACAAAAGCATTGGCCACAGCCTGTTTATAACGATAAGGCGGCTACAGATGCCAATTTTGAAGCTATTACTCAGTTATTGCTAGAAAATCATCAATATGTATATGCTGCCATTGGTAGTCATAATGTGCGATCGCAAGCTGTGGCTATTGCTATTGCTGAAAGTTTGAATGTCCCCCGGCGTAATTTTGAAATGCAGGTGTTGTATGGAATGGGGGATAAGCTGGCTAAGGCTTTAGTGGATCAGGGTTATCGGGTGAGGGTTTATTGTCCTTATGGTGAGTTGTTACCGGGGATGGCTTATCTGATTCGGCGGTTGTTGGAAAATACGGCTAATAGTTCGTTTCTACGGCAAAATTTGGAAAATAGGCCGATTGAGGAGTTGTTGGCGCGGCCGGAGGTGGATTTAGCTCACGCAAAGGCAAGCCAGTGCGTTGGGCGGGTTCCCCGACTTGTAGCAACTGGCGCGCAAAGTCGCGGAGAAGAAGGGGGGTTTTTTGGGGCGGCGGATACGGATTATGCGGAAGTAGAAGAAATAAGGATTGCGGCTGAGGCTTTTAAGGCGGTGCGTGGGGAATTAGGTAAAACTTATCTTCCTTTGATTGATGGGGAGTATGTTGAGACTTCTGAGTCTGTGGATTCGCTGAATCCTTCTAATTTTAGTGAGGTGGTGGGTAAGGTTGGTTTGATGAGTGTGGAACAGGCACAAGCGGCTATGCGGGCGGCTAAGGCGGCGTTTCCTGGTTGGCGGAAGACTCCTGTAAAGGAACGGGCTGGGGTTCTGCGAAAGGCGGCTGATTTAATGGAAGTACGTCGGGCGGAATTATCGGCTTGGATTGTTTTGGAGGTGGGGAAACCTGTTAAGGAGGCTGATGCTGAGGTTTCTGAGGCGATAGATTTCTGTCGCTATTATGCTGAGGAAATGGAACGGTTGGATGCTGGTGTCGTTTATGACGTGGCGGGGGAAACTAATCGTTATATTTACCAGCCGAGGGGAATTGCTGTGGTGATTTCTCCTTGGAATTTCCCGTTGGCGATCGCCTGTGGAATGACTGTTGCTGCTTTGGTTGCGGGTAATTGTACTTTGCTCAAACCTGCGGAAACTTCTTCTGTGATTACTGCTAAGTTGACGGAAATTTTAATTGAGGCTGGTATTCCTAAGGGTGTATTTCAATACGTGCCTGGTAAGGGTTCCCAAGTCGGTGCTTATTTGGTAAATCATCCTGATACTCACATTATTGCTTTTACTGGTTCTCAGGAAGTTGGTTGTCGGATTTATGCCGAAGCCGCTACTCTCAAACCGGGACAAAAGCACATGAAGCGGGTAATTGCCGAAATGGGCGGTAAGAATGCCATTATCGTGGATGAAAGTGCTGATTTAGACCAAGCTGTTGTGGGGGTAGTGCAATCGGCGTTTGGTTACAGTGGCCAAAAATGTTCTGCTTGTTCCAGGGTGATTGTGGTGCAACCGATTTATGAAGCCTTTGTGCGGCGGTTGGTTGAGGCGACAAAATCCTTAAATATTGGTGAGGCGGAGTTACCAAGTACTCAAGTGGGGCCAGTAATTGATGCCAATGCCCGCGATCGCATTCTGGAATATATTGAGAAGGGTAAGGCTGAAGCACAGTTGGCGTTGGCATTACCAGCACCAGAACACGGTTATTTTATCGGCCCAGTGATCTTTAGTGAAGTAGCACCCGATGCGATCATTGCCCAGCAAGAAATTTTTGGCCCAGTGTTAGCAGTTACTAAGGTGAAAGATTTTACCGAAGCTTTAGCTGTTGCTAACGGTACAAACTATGCTTTAACTGGGGGACTTTACTCAAGAACGCCTTCCCATATTCAACAAGCCCAGGAAGACTTTGAAATTGGTAATCTGTATATTAACCGCAATATTACAGGTGCTATAGTGGCCCGCCAACCCTTTGGAGGATTCAAACTTTCTGGTGTGGGTTCTAAAGCTGGAGGCCCTGATTATCTCTTGCAATTCCTAGAACCACGTACGATCACAGAAAATATCCAACGCCAGGGTTTTGCACCCATTGAAGGGGCGGAGTAATTAGGGAGTGGAAGGGGATAAGGGGATAAGGGGACAAGGAGAAAAATACTTCCTCTTCTCCCCTGCTCCCTGCCCCCCTGCTTCTTTTACTTCCGGCTACCCAACCACTTGGCTGCTGCAATACCAATAATCCCCGCTACAACAGGATTACTGAGGAATTTCATGATTGCTGGTTGTTCTGCCATGACTTCCCGGAAAACGTCGGGATGGTTATGATAGGCGAAACCTGCTAATTTGCTGACATCATCAGCATTCATGCGGCTAGCATGGTGAGTAGAAAGATTTAATTGTTGTTCTAAGCGCTTTTCGTCTAAACCTCTGGATTTAAATTCTTTGAAAAAGGCCTTAGCTACATCATCCCGTTCGTTGGGTTTAATTTGGGCGATCGCCTTTTGTAATTCCGGCTCCATTTGGTTGGCGGGAATCGGCGCTGAAGTTGCTGACTTACCAAATAAATGGCGTCTTTGATCTGGTGTTGTCCGTTGGGCAAAATCATCGAAGTTGTCATAGGAGACATCATCGAGAGATTCGGTATTACCCTGTGACAAATCATTCATGATTTGCCTTCTATATTCTTCGCTGCTTGTCACTTTACTTATCTCCTGAAATCAGGTCAAATTTTTTCGTCACGTGAGGGCTTGATTTTAATCAAATTAGCTATATTGAATTTGATTACTTGCCCTGTCATACTCAGTAGTCAAAATCAATTTTTTGTCTGGCCCGTATACCAAGACAGTTAAATGTTTGTCGGGAAAGTTTCTCTGAAAACCTTGCACTAAAGATTTTGCTAAAGTCCGCACTTCATTAGGACGAACTTGAGAAGAAATAACCACACCTAGCTTATTGTTATCGCGCACGTAAGCGTCTTTAACTAATCCCTTAGATGTTTGTACCACCCAATCACCGAAACTTTGTCCGGTTGGGGTATTACCCCGCTGCAACTCTGCATAAGCTACATCACTACCTATTTGTGGGGCAATTGTGCGGTCAGCTTGGGTGACTGTACCACTACCACAAGCTGTAGTTATTGTTAGCACCAAAATCAATATTAGAGTCGTGGCAATTTTACGACTCTGCTGAAGCAAATTCATTTTTTCCCTCCCATCAAATAATTTTTAAAGGTTATACCAATTTGTCATTCGTAATTCAGAAAATTTAATTTCTCTGGTTTTTAAATTTTGTGTCTGTCAAATTATTGGTTGCAAATTGGTATAAATTGCTGAACTCACATAAATAAAATGCATCCTGACTTGGTGCTTATTTGTATTTATCTAAGTTACTTAAGCAATTGCCAACGGCTATCAGTCTCTTTGTCTATATACTGTCTTAAGTAACCCCTAAATCCCTGTTTTTAGGGATCAAGGGGGTTTAGCCGAGTTAATTTTATTGGCTTGTTATCTTGACAAAATTGTATTGACTCTAATCACATCTTTAGCAATTTCGCCAAGTATCTAACATTTACTTAGTCCAGTTTTTTCTTTACAGAATCTTTTACGTCTTCTACACCGTGACGTACTTCGCTTTCAGCTTGTTTTGCTTTACCTTCAGCTTTATCTTCTGGATCTCCAGTAACATTTCCTAATGCTTCTTGAGCCTTACCTTCAATATTTTTACCAGTGGCTTTGGCGCGATCTTCTATACTCATATTACGCTCCTGATTTGATATAATATTAGCTTCAAAGTTAATTTGCAACTTTGAAATCATTTGTTGTTACTTTTACAAGGTAGCTTAACGTTTGGACTCAAGCCTTCCGCCATAAGACATATTAGTTGTCTATATAAAAAGAGATAAAGCAAAAGCAAGTTAAATATTTCATTTTTTTTATTTTTTATAGTAAGAAAAATAAATAAGGACACACAGGATACTCATCATCCAAAATGAGATCATTTATTTTCTGATATCTCTATTTAAAACTTAACTAGAACTTAAATGTAGTTTTTACTTGTTAAGTCCTATCCTTCTAAAGAATCAAATTTTAGTGTAAGTATTGATTAAAAAACCCAGTTCTGCTAAAGAACCGGGTCAATTTTAAGTTATGGTGATTACTTTTGCTACTAATCTAGAAAACCCATCATGATTTCTGAATTATCAGTAACATTTGATGCTACAGGGCGATTGCCCATTACGGAGTAGCTATCAGAAACTACCAGTGAACTCGAACCAATGGGACGTATCCCAGACATATTTATACTGTCAACAACTTCAAATGTATTAGCGCCAATGGGACGTATCCCCATGATGTTTACTGTCTCAACTACTTCCAAATTACTAATGCCAATAGGTCGGATTCCGGAAATTGTCACTGTCCCAGCAAATTGTAAATCACTGCTGCCAATGGGACGCGCTCCAGCGACTACTAGTTTACCTTGCTCTTCATGCACTGGCAGATCAGCACCTTTTTCGACTTTCTTATCTGTATTCAAGCTATTATTCTTATTGTTTTCTTCCACTGTAGTTTCCCCTTTTAGCTTGGTATCCTTTTGTCGAGGACTGATTTCTTGACCAGTGCTGCTAATACTCATAAACGGACACCTCTGGTTTATTAACTAAATTTTACAATAATTAAGGAAAAATGAATTTTTCTCCTTATACATCAAAGAGTTTAACCCTAAAAAACCTGATATGTATATAAACATTTTTTAAACTGATGCATAAGTAAAGATGAATAGTAAATTTTTGTAAAAAAATATTGCTGTTTATGAGTTTGCTGATGCCATCTCAGCACAGGCGAAACAGTATCGCTACCATGAAATAGGGTATTTCCAAGAGAAGTGTATGTCTGGATTTTGTCTTCAAGCTCCCTTTATTCCCACAGGTGATCAACCACAAGCGATCGCCCAATTATCTACAAGTATCCAGTCTGGCAACCGTTACCAAACTTTACTAGGAGCTACGGGAACAGGTAAGACATTTTCCATAGCCGCAGTCATTGAAAAAATCGGTAAGCCGACATTGGTACTAGCCCATAATAAAACTTTGGCGGCCCAACTGTGTAATGAATTGCGAGAGTTCTTTCCTGAGAACGCAGTTGAATATTTTGTTAGCTACTACGACTACTATCAGCCAGAGGCGTATATTGCCGTTAGCGATACTTATATTGAAAAAACAGCTTCAATTAATGATGAAATAGATATGTTGCGGCATTCAGCCACGCGATCGCTGTTTGAACGTCGTGATGTAATTGTGGTAGCTTCCATTAGCTGCATCTATGGTTTGGGTATGCCAGCAGAATATCTCAAAGCTGCCATCCCCCTCCAGATAGGTATGGAGGTAAATCAACGCCAAATTTTACGAGATTTAGCATCCGTACAATACAACCGTAACGATATAGAAATGGGTCGGGGACGTTTTCGCGTCCGGGGTGATGTCTTAGAAATTGGCCCCGCCTACGAAGACCGAATTATTCGGGTAGAATTTTTTGGCGATGAAATCGACGCAATTCGCTATATTGATCCAGTAACAGGGGAAATTATCCGCAGCCTGGAAGCTGTGAATATTTATCCAGCGCGTCACTTTGTCACCCCAGAGGAACGCTTAGAAATAGCTTGTGATGATATTGCTAGCGAATTAAAACAGCGAAAAGCCGAATTAGAGGAAACTGGGAAATTATTAGAAGCACAACGCATAGACCAGCGGACACGCTATGACTTGGAAATGTTGCGTGAAGTTGGTTACTGTAACGGCGTCGAAAACTATTCCCGTCACTTAGCAGGAAGACAAGCGGGAGAACCGCCAGAATGTTTAATTGATTATTTTCCCAAAGATTGGCTATTAGTGATAGACGAATCTCACGTTACCGTACCGCAAATTCGTGGTATGTATAACGGCGACCAAGCCAGAAAAAAAGTGTTAATTGATCATGGATTTCGCCTTCCTAGTGCTGCTGATAACCGTCCTTTACAAGCAACAGAATTTTGGCAAAAAGTGAATCAATGTATTTTTGTTTCCGCTACCCCAGGAACTTGGGAATTAGAAATATCTGAAGGTCATATTGCCGAGCAAGTAATTCGACCCACTGGCGTAGTTGACCCTGAAATTTTTGTGCGTCCCACAGAAGGACAAGTTGATGATTTATTAGGCGAAATTAAAGACAGAGTTGACCGCCAAGAACGAGTGTTAATTACCACATTAACCAAGCGCATGGCGGAAGATTTAACTGAATATTTACAAGACCACAGTGTGCGGGTGCGCTATTTACATTCCGAGATTAATTCCATTGAACGCATTGAAATTTTACAGGATTTGCGTGGGGGGAAATTTGATGTTTTGGTAGGGGTAAACTTGTTGCGGGAAGGTTTAGATTTACCAGAAGTTTCCTTAGTAGCAATTATGGATGCAGACAAAGAAGGCTTCTTACGCGCCGAACGTTCCTTAATTCAAACCATCGGTAGAGCAGCACGTCACATCCGGGGACAAGCAATTTTGTACGCAGATAATATGACAAATAGCATGATTAAAGCCATTGAGGAAACAGACAGAAGGCGTGGTATTCAGATTGCTCATAACCGGATGCACGGAATTACACCCCAACCCATTGTCAAGAAATCAAGTAATGCAATTTTATCGTTCTTGGATGTTTCTCGACGATTAAATGCCAGTGATTTGAAAATTGTCGATGAACATCTAGATGAATTGCCACTAGAACACATTCCAGAGTTGATTGGCAAGTTAGAAGAACAGATGAAAGCCGCAGCGAAAAATTTAGAATTTGAAGAAGCCGCCAAATTGCGCGATCGCATTAAGCATCTGCGAGATAAAATGCTGGGACGTTAGCTTGAACCTTATGCTCACCAATATTCGTCTAATTAGCGTTCAAGAATATCATCAAATGGCGGAAACAGGAATTTTTCATCCTGAAGAACGCTTAGAATTAATAGCGGGACAAATCATCAGAATGTCAGCAAAAGGAACTGCTCACGAGTCAGCCATTACCCGCACAGAAAGATTATTACGTCAACGCTTGGGGGACAAAGTTTTATTAAGAATCCAGTCACCAGTGCAACTTGACGATTACTCGGAACCAGAACCAGATATTTCAGTCGTGAAGCTCAATCCCTTAGATTATGATGATCACCATCCCGACGCTTCCGAAGTTTTTTTACTAATTGAAATCGCTGATTCCAGTCTCAAGTACGATCGAGAAGTCAAAGCGATCGCCTATGCTAAATCAGGTATTATTGATTACTGGATTTTAGATGTCAATGGGCGCAAGTTGTATATGTATCGTCTTCCCACTCTCGACGGCTATCACAGTGAGAGCATACTTGCCGAAGATGTGGCCATTTCACCTTTAGCCTTTCCTGACTGTGCCATCACTATTCGGGAATTATTACGGCAAGTCTAGGAGAAATTAGTGTAGCATTCCATAGGCGATCGCATTAAGTATTTGCGAGACAAAATGCTGGGAGTTAGTGCTTTCGTTAAGCTAGAAATCAAGAACACGAGCTTTTTCGCTATCCTATAAAAGTAAATCATTGCTTAATCGCCCCAATGGTTGCTTTACCCGATCGCCTGTTGATGAGTGCAGAGGAATATCTGACTTGGGAAGCCACCCAAGAGCAACGCTATGAGTATTGGGATGGCGAAGTAGTGGCCATGAGCGGTAGTACACGCAACCATAATCGGGTTTCTCTCAATTTCTCAAAACTCTTAGATGATGCCCTAGCCCATCGCTCCTGTGAAGTATACATTGTTGATGTGAAGGTGGAGGTGGAACCGGGACAAAAATATTTTTATCCTGACGTGGTGGTTACTTGCGATCCGCGTGACATCGATCCACAATGGGTAAAATTTCCCTGCTTAATTATCGAAGTGTTATCACCGTCAACAGAAGCAGCCGATAGGGGGAAGAAGTTTGCCAAATATCGCCAATCTCCCACCTTGCAAGAATATGTCTTAGTACAAGTAGCCCAACCAGGTGTAGAAGTGTTTCGGCGTAACGAACAAGGGAAATGGGTGCTGTCGGAGTATAATCTAGGCGATAGATTGCGACTGGAATCGGTGGATGTAGAAATAGCGATCGCTGATTTGTACCGACAAGTGCAGTTTGAACCTGAAGCCACCAACGAGGATGCATAGACGCGCAGCAGCATATTGTCAGCTGCTGGTGGTGTTCCATAGATATTCAAGCCTTCGGCTGATCGCCACAAAGCCCTAACGGGGAAAACAGTATCTATTTTGATATAGGGCAAGTGCTATTATTTCCACTGCATAGTAAATGAAAAAGCTGTAGGGGCGCACAGTATTGTGTCTGTACAGAGATAACTGATAGCTATTTATGCCTAGTACTACCTGGAATCGTCATCACGTTCTTTCCCTAGCCGACTTCACAACCGCCGAATACGATACTGTTTTGCAAACTGCTGCTAGTTTTCAGGAAGTACTATCACGACGGACAAAGAAAGTACCAAGTTTACAGGGACAGGTGGTGGCCAATTTATTTTTTGAACCATCTACACGCACCCGAAGCAGTTTTGAACTTGCTGCTAAACGTCTGAGTGCAGATACCCTTAACTTCGCCGCTGCATCTTCTTCCATGACTAAGGGAGAGACTATTCTCGACACAGCCAAGACTTATTTGGCTATGGGAACAGATATTATGGTGATTCGCCATAAAGAAGCAGGGGTACCCAATGCGATCGCTCAAGAAATGGATCGTCTAGGTGTACGAGTTAGCGTCCTCAATGCTGGTGATGGACAACACGAACATCCTTCCCAAGCACTACTGGATTTATTTACAATCTGTACTTTGATTGATCCAGCTAATCCACGACTGGAACTATTAAAAGATAAAAAAATTGCGATCGTTGGCGATATCTTACATTCTCGCGTAGCCAGATCTAATATCTGGAGTTTAACCGCCAGTGGTGCCGAAGTGCATCTAGCAGCACCACCCACCCTTTTACCCAAATTATTTGCCGAGTATGTTTTTGATGAGGAATCAGAAAGCCCAGAACCAAAACATCCTTCCTCATGTCCTATTCCCCCTTCACCTCATCGCCAACTATTCTTACACTGGGAGCTAGAACCCGCCTTACAAGATGCTGATTTTGTCATGACTTTGCGCCTGCAAAAAGAACGCATGACTGCTCACTTACTACCAAGTTTGCGAGAATATCATCAAATGTTTGGCATTACACGCCCGAAGTTGCAACTGTGCAAACCTCATGTCAAAGTTTTACATCCAGGCCCAGTCAACCGTGGTGTAGAAATTAGCTCAGATTTAATGGACGATCCAGAATTTAGCTTGATTCAGGCGCAAGTTACCAGTGGTATCGCCATTCGCATGGCACTTTTGTATTTATTAGGTAGTAGCAAAGTTTAAATCCAAGTTCACCTGCAAAATTTACAGCAAGATAGTTGTGTATTCTTGCCACAGATACAGGAAAGAGAGTCGCTATTAGGGTTTGGCAACATCTTGGTATAGACTTATTGGCTTGAGAACAGGACTTACGCAACTGGCATATTATTTTAACGTGAGTTCGAAGGAACTAAAAAATGGCAGGAGGTAGAGCAGGCAAATCTTTTGGGTAAATATCAATCGACGGTTTTTTAGGCAAATAGGTGTAAGCAGCTAAACCAGCCATCAAGTTAACCAAAAAGTTAAATGGACTACGATGCCGAGAGTGTTCGATTTGACATATATTTTTCAGATGGTCATTGACGGACTCAATCACAGCACGCTTGCGTAACAGAATTTTATCAATCAGTTTTACCAAGCGATTTTTCATTTTCTTTTTAGATTTTGTGACTAATTGCAATCCTCGCTCATATAACTCCTCAAATAGTTTTTGAGAGATGTAACCTCTGTCACCAAAGAGTTGAGCCAGTGCGTTGGGCGGCTCTGCCGACTTGTTCGCGGAGCGTCTCGAAGAGAAGCAACTGGCGTTGCCAATTAAGTCTTTAGTCATATCTGGGACTGGTTTTCGGTCATCCACATTTGCTGGAGTTAATGAAAATGCGACTAATTCTCCACAATCATTAATAATCAAATGCAGTTTAAATCCGAAGTGCCACCCCACAGAATTTTTGCCCCATTTGACTAAACCTTTAAATACTTTGTGAGAATGCGCTCGACAGTTATGACAAACATTTATCGGTGTGGAATCAATAAAACTAATCCCAGTAATTTCTCCTGTGCGTGTATGTAAAAAGCAACATAAAAGCATTAAGCACCAAGGCATCAATTCCACAAACCTTGTGTAGCTCACCAAATTCGGAAATGCTTCACGCCAACCTGGTAAGACGTGCAGTGTATAAAATTCTTTGAACGTCTTATATCCACTGCCATGAAAGGCTATGACTATTGTCATCACTTCTGATAAATGCATCCTCGATTTGCTACGCTTTTCTCCCATTGTTGATGGCAATTGTGGTACCTGCCGCCAGAGGTTTGACCATTGGTGACAAAAATCATCTACGTCGCAGAAAATTTGCGTGATATCGAGGCGAAATACAATGGTGGACATAGCCGAAACCTGGATTTTTCTTAGATATTTTTAGTTTCGGCATTTTTTTGTCACTTTTTTACCGCTTCTCAATTAATCGTAGTAATTCCCTCCCCCACTGTGCGCTCTGGCGAACTGACAAAAGCCCTCCGGGCATCCAAGAAACAACGCTGGCGCTATCGCCTGTTTCTGCCTCGTTCAGCAAATTCATATACAACAAGCCTTTTGCGTTTTCCTATCCGTCGAACTCACGTTAAGCAAATACCTTTAATTCCATTGCTTGTCAAGGTGTTTTTAGAAAATTTTTAATATGCCCCATGCCCATAAGTATTTATTCCTGGGCCCCAGCTTTTTGCAGCTTTTGCACTATGTCTTTATATCCATTAAATTCTGCAATCATCAAAGCAGTATAACCACCCCGATTTTTCACATTGACATCTGCTCCAGCTTGCAACAATATCTGTACAGCCGCGTTATAACCTCCAGAAGCTGCCCACATTAACGCTGTCGCCCCTGCTACGTCCTGGAAATTCACATTTGCACCTTTGTCTAGTAACAACCGGATAATCCCTGTGTAATTGCGTTCTACAGCTTTAATTAAAACTGTTTTGCCATCATCGCCTAAACTATTGGCATCAACACCGTAGTCTAGTAATACCTTAACTATCTGGATGCATCCCTGAGATATTGCCAATATCAAAGGTATAGTCAGGCTTCCCTGATGAATCTTGTCACTACATCGCAGCAGTGCTTCCACGACTTCGCTATGTCCCTGTAATGCAGCTACAAGTATTGGTGTATCACCTAGATGATTGCTAATTTGCGGATTTGCACCCCGCTCAAGTAACAATTGCACAATATCTATGTAACCTTCGACGACAGCTAAGTGGAGGGCAGTTTCACCATCTTTGTCTTGAAGATTAATTTCCGCACCGTAATCGAGTAAAGCAGCTGCGATTGCTCCATGTCCAGCTGCTACAGCTGCCGAAAGCGCAGTACCACCATCCTCATTTTTCAAATTCACGTCAGCCTCGGCTCTTAGTAATGCCTGTACAACATCCAAATTGCCCAAGTCAGCCGCAATCATTAACAGTGTCTCACCTTCTTCATCTTTGGCATTGACATCTGCGTTATTTTGTAGTAAAAATTCTACAATCGCTGCATGACCTTGTTTAATAGCCAGCTGTAAAGCAGTATCATCATCGTTATCTTGGATATTTACTTGAGCGCCAGCAGCCAGTAAGACTTTTACTACTTCTACATAACCCTTAAGTGCAGCTGCCATTAAAGCCGTACTACCATCTTCATTAATGGCATTCACATCAGCACCTCTGGATACTAACAGCTGCACAATATCAAGTTGGTTAGAGCTAGCAGCCAACATTAAAGCCGTCAAACCATAGCGCTTTCTCGGTAGATTAATATTTGCGCCAGCATCCAAGAGCGATCGCACAATTTCGGTATAACCTAAATTAGCCGCAAACATTAAAGCAGTAGTACCATCGCCATCGCCAAAATCTACCTCAGCACCAGCAGCCAGTAGCCCACAAAGCCGCTGTATATCCCCATTTTTCGCAGCGTTCAGCAGCAAGATATCGTTATTTTCAGCCATGAATTAGTCCCGCACAAGCAGGTTTTGTTCGTTTATTCCCAAAATTTAGTCTGAAATTGTTTAACCACTTTGGCAAGAGGGTGACTGAAAACTGGGAAGAAAGATAGGGGAGATAGAGAAGATATGAAAAACCAAGATGTTGGCACTCAACAAAAATCTTTTCCCCCTGCCCCCTGCCCCCTTGCCTCTTTCACCTCTGGCAACTTTAAGCACAGAACTTAAAGTTATACTACCTTTTATGAAGATTTAAGAATTGGGCGAGAACACAATGAGTTTGGAACTGTCACCTGAAGTTAAATATTGGCTGAACTTTTTTCACCCACTGACTATGTGGGGACTGTTAGCACTCTCACTTTACGCTGCCTATTTGGGGCTACAAGTACAGCGTACCAGAGGCGCTCAAGGGGAAGAAAAAAAAGAATTGATTAAAGGTAGATATAATGTCAAACACTACCAAATTGGATCTGTACTGTTAGCTTTGATGGTGACGGGTGCAATTGGTGGGATGGCTGTCACTTACATCAATAACGGTAAATTATTTGTGGGGCCACATCTGCTAGCCGGACTGGGGATGACTGGTTTGATTGCATTTTCTGCTGCTTTATCTCCTTTCATGCAAAAAGGAGCAAATTGGGCGCGTGCCACTCACATTCTCGTAAATTTTGTTATTTTAGGGCTTTTTACTTGGCAAGCCATTACTGGTGTGCAGATTGTCCAAAGAATACTCACTAATGCTTAGTTATTAGTCATTGGTCATTAGCCAAGCTGTACCAGTTAATGGCTAATGACTGTTGATTTACCATTTCCTTTTAGAATTACCAGGAAAGGATATTCCTAAAGATTGATGAAAATCTTCTTGGACTTTGCGAGTTAACCGACGAGAGACTTGACGGACAATTTGGTTAAGCAAGCGATCGCCTGTAGATTGAATTAAAGACTTGGGTAATCGCTGAATAAATTTAGGAAAGTGAATATCAACACTCAAATCCAATTCCCACTCAACTCGCGTTATTTCACCCCCACAGGCGGAAGATTCATTGACCACATTTTCGATTAACTGTAGGGATGCCTGATAATCTACGTCATAACCAGGCGCATGGTAATCAGGAATGGGGATAGTCCGAATGCGGTAAATCCCTTCATCTGGGGGTAAAAGTTCTAGACCAATCTTTGGTTCCACATCATAACCAAAGGAGCCAAAACGACCAATTATTAAAGCATAACCATTTTCATTTAACGGTTCTACCTTCATCGGTTCAGCACAGCGCGAAAACCATGAGTTGTGGGCATCGAGATACTCAGCAACTGAGTTTGCTGGAGCATACATTTCCATTGAGTCACTATATCGACCGTAAAACCTATTTGGTGACCCTACAGTTGCTTCTATCTGTGTGTCTTCGGCTGCTGTGACATTTGACGCTACGGGCAAAACTGTTTCTTTTATATCCAAAGATTGATATTCGCCGTTTGTTGAAAGCATCAACACATTCCCCTATAAATTGGCGTTTGTCTATAAATTAATAATTCCCAGGTTGACGGACTTGTTTCGCAATAAACTGCCATTTTGGCCGAAACCTCACAAATCTGTCACGAACTTCATAAAATCACTAAAATTAAAGAACCGAATAATTACATATTAGTTTCCCAGGATAGCGTTTTTCATGAAAGCATTTGTAGCAGGGGCAACAGGTGAAACAGGTCGCCGCATAGTACAAGAGCTAGTAGCGCGGAATATTCCCGTGCGTGCATTAGTGCGGGATGTAGAAAAAGCCAGAGCCATTCTACCTCCTGAAGCTGAGTTAGTCATGGGCGATGTGTTACAAACAGAAAGTCTTAATATTGCTTTAGGTGATAGTACTGTCGTTTTATGCGCTACAGGTGCAAAACCTAGCTTCGACCCAACTGGCCCCTATAAGGTAGATTTTGAAGGTACTAAAAATTTAGTGGAAGCATCGAAGGCCAAAGGTATTGAGCATTTTGTCTTGGTGTCTTCTTTATGTACTTCCCAGTTATTCCATCCTTTGAATTTGTTTTGGCTGATTTTGGTGTGGAAAAAGCAAGCAGAAGAATACATTCAAAAAAGTGGTTTAACTTATACGATTGTGCGTCCTGGTGGTTTAAAGAATGAAGACAATACCGATTCTATCGTCATGCAGGGTGCTGATACATTATTCGATGGTAGTATTCCTCGCCAAAAAGTTGCCCAGGTTTGCGTAGAGTCACTGTTTGAGCCAGCTGCACGTAATAAAATTGTGGAAATTGTTGCCAAATCAGAAGCGCCGGCTAAAAGTTTTGGGGAGTTATTTGCTAACGTCGCTTGAGTTTACTTATTTGACCAAGTAAAGTATCTTTTACGTAGAGCGGCTTATCAGAAGTAAAGCCGCTTGTGTCATGAAACCTTGATTTCATATTTGAGCTACAGTATCAGTCAAAATTGTCGCCTGATATAGTTTCGACTTCCTCAATTAGTAAAAGATATTGCTTTAAATCAGCTTTTACTTGCTTGAGTAGTTTTCTGTCATCATCACTCAGTTCACCTCGTTCAGCATTTTTCTTGATTTTTTCTTGTTGTGCAATAAAATTTGCTACATAATCTAGTTCGCTGTAATGGGGGCTTTGAATTCTGATTGCATGATCGGATTTAACTCTTTCTCCATTAATGTTAGAGACTTGTCTGAGTCTGAAGAATTGTTTTCTGAAGACTTTGTGGACTTCTCCAACAAATTCTGCTGCCGTACCTTGCTGACTATTTGGTTGGTTTCTCTTACCGTTGAAGATGGGGATGGGATTTCCGGTTTTTTGCTGACGATTTGCAGCAATATTACTACCACGATTGCGAGAGTCATTGCTGCCATAATGACTACCGCTATTTGAAAATTTGGCTGTTTTTCCTCAGTGTGTGCTTCTTGCTGGTGCTCCTTCTTACTAATTTTAATTAGCCCATCATTGCAAATTAATTGAATTTTTTCCATTGCGACTGATTCGTGTTCGTATAATTGTGCATAGACACTTGACAGTTTTTGCCAAACATCTTTTTGCACAGAATCAAAGTCTTGAAATTTGTTGCTTTCCTCACCAACAATCGCAATTTTGTGGGGAATTATTCTACCAGCACGGTCTTTTCGAGATTCTGGATCTGCAAAAGTAACAGCAACATAAGGAACATGATTACCATGAATTGTTACTTTACCCCGACTCAATTTTGTGTCTTCAGTAGAAGTATGATTAAACATAGCTTCATAAGGTAGAAGCCAATCATCACAAGGTATTTTGGGTTGTAAAAGCATTCGGAATCCCCAATCACGTCCACGTGTTGACCAGAGTATAGTGTTCAATTTCATAATTTTTTTGATAAATAAATTTGCTTTGTACTTTCATCTTCCAGTCTGCCTCGAAAGGCCGCAATTACTGTTTCTACTGAATCACCCCTTTCCCGTGCCTCAGTTTCTACTTCTTTAAGTTTTGTGACTAGTGATTTTGCACCATCATCTACTAACGAAAATACGCCCCCAACTAGTGGAAGATATTTCATCCAATTAGTTGTTAATGACCGAAAACTCTCTGTAAGCTTGTGAACTGCTGCTTGACTATTACCCTTTGCTCTTTCCCAGAAAAGAGCACGTTCAACGGGAACAATAATAGAAATTGGAGGAATTAAGTCAATACCAACATGATGTTCTGGATTAGTAAGTTTGCCATTTTCTGGATCAAACTCAGCAGAGGATAGAAGTAAAAAATCTTCACCTATAGATTGACAACTATCTCCTGAAATCATTGATTTGATAGTTTCATTAAGTACTTCTAAGTCTTCTTTAGCTGCTTTAATAACTTGAGATCGGAACCAGTAAACATCTTTGTCTGGCAATAAATCTGCCTTAGAAAGACAGATGATCCATATTCTTGGAAATAAGGTAAGTGGATTACCATCAGGCATAAGAGCTTTTTTTTGATTAACAAGTTCACTATTAAAACTCATAAATAAGCGCCGGAGATATTTTTCTCCATCATCTTTGAGTCTTTGTGCATCACATAGAATAAAAGCCACATCAGACTGTAAAAGTAAGCGAATAGCTTCTAATTTGCGAGCACCTTCGGTTCCCTCTTTTGTTTCATTCCACCACTCACCCGGATAATCGTGCCAGACCAAAGAGCCTGCTGGTGCATCTAAACCACGAACGTTAATATCAAATTTGAAAGACTTATACACAAAACTTGTGGTAACTGGTAAAAAGCTGTCTTTCATTTTTAAGTATCCATTCAACAAGTGATGTCCCTGTGATGTATCAGTTGCAGTAAGTCTATAACCTTTGTTTTTATGGAATTGAGGCTCTTGATGCCAACCATATAAGGTGTTTAACAGCATTGTTTTTCCACTTCCAGATTCCCCGAAAACAGCTATATGCTGTTCAATCACTTTACGAGGACGAAAGACGCTTGTAAGGTTTTTTAACATGTATAGTTCTCCTGCTAGCGTGGTTATAGCTTTCTGGAATCCGAATCAAGTTTGAACAAGATTGACATACCCATATATTTCCCACAGAGTATATTCAACCGAAGGCTCAAATTAACAATTTTCTGCCCTTGGTACAACTTGTCTTTTTATTGACATTTGCTTGTCTGTTCTACATGACGAATTCTTGCACTACTAGTAGTTTTCCCTGGTTACACAAAGAACTATCATTTCTTACCGATTATTTATAAAGTTAGTGAGTCATCGCTAATATATAGGCTGTTAATTAAGTTTTCAGCAAACATACGACCCCGCTAAAGAGTAGACTGAAATTATAATTGTGAATTTATATCGATTGGTGAACTTTGACGAAATAATTACGTCAAATATTGTTGTTAGTTAAGAGCGAATTTGAAGGAGTTTGATTCTGAAAGGCTTTAGACTCAAGGGCGTAGAAAATCTGATTGGCCCCATAGCCGCACTGATCGGCTTTATCTGTTTGTTGCAGTGGTATATTTATGGTTCACTGCGATCGCCTAATGATCCTGTATTTAGAGTCCAACAGCCGCCTTTGGTGATGCAAGGGGGTGATCCTCATATCCGGGCTTTGATGCGAACCATCTCCGCTAGTGAGGCTAGTGGTAATCGTCCCTATTCTTTGTTGTATGGTGGTCAGCAGGTAAATGACCTTAGTCGCCATCCTGAAATATGCGTCACCATTGTCACAGGGCCAAACAAGGGCAATTGTTCTACTGCTGCTGGTAGATATCAAATCATCAATAATACTTGGTTTGAAATAGCACCTCGCTATCATCCCAATCCCCCCATGTCAATGATGTTTTGGGCTGCTTATAGTTTTGAAGCACAATATCAAGATGCAGTGGTTTACCGTTGGTTGAGTGATTCTAAGGTTTGGGGAACTGATATTTCTCAACTGTTGCAAAAGGGAAAAATAGATGATGTTTTACGGCGACTGTCTCCTACTTGGACAAGTCTAGGATACGGGATAGAAACTAATTCTATTAGTAGTTCTTTGCCAAAGATTTATGAAAAAATGTTGGCAGAAGAATTAAAGGCAGCTAATCATCCAGGTTCTGCATATGCGGCGCCAGTTCCTTAGCAGTTGATGATGGCTACTTAATGAATCAAAAACTCTTTTACAGCTTGCACAAATTCTTGAGTCTTTTCCAAGTGAATATTATGCCCAGCATAATTAATTACTTTTAGTTGGGCTAGCTTACATATTTTATTTATTTCTTGATTAATAACTATAAATTTTTCGTCGTATTCCCCAGCTAATAATAACAAAGGACGGTTATTCTCCTTGAGTTTTTCCCATAAAGCAGGTTGATTGCCAGAACCCATAAATTGTAGTGATTTAACTAATTCACGGGGCTGATTTTGCAAGCGGCTTTCTAGCATAATTGCAAATTTAGGATGATTTTTAATTGCGCCGAAAATTGGCTGCTGATACCAGTTGAGTAAAAACGCTGCGAAATCTTCTTTCGTCGTACTTCTTGCTAACTTTCTCGCTATTTGAGTATCACGTTTTACTCTTTCTAGTCTTTCTATTTCAGTTGCTAAACCTGGGGAGGCTGATTCTAAAACAACTTTAGTAAAACGTTCGGGAAAATGTAAGGTAAGATATAAGGCTAATCTTCCACCCATTGAATAACCAATTAAGTAGCATTGGGTGATTTTTAATTCATCTAATAAGTTAATTACAGCATTAGCAGTTTTTTCCATTGTGTAATATTCATCTCCTCCCAAAACTTGAGTTTTTCCGTGTCCCGGGAGGTCTAGGGTGAGCCAAGAAAATTCGTCAGCTATTAGTTCTGTGGCTTCGTCAAATTCATGAATATTACCCATGAAGCCATGTAAGAAAAGGATTAAAGGTTTGTTTGAATTTTTAGTTAAAGAATAATGCAAATTGTAAGTTCTATTAGACATTTTTTTTAAACGCAAAAGCACGCGGAGATTTCAGGAAATTTTTGGTTATTTATCAAATTCCGTGACTTTTACCAATTACCCAATTGCGGCGGAAGAATCTCGCTAAGGATGTCTCTTCTAAAGATAAATAAATTGGGCGACCGTGGGGACAAGTGCGGGGATTACGTGTCCGTTGCCATTGATCTAAAAGTGTCTGCATTTCTTCTAGGTTCATGGGTGTACCATTACGAATGGCACTGCGACAAGCAACGGCTACTTGGGCTACTTGTAAATCTCCGCCCCAACTTAGTTCTAAAATCGCGTCTGCACAATCATCTCGCTGCTGTAAAAGTGCGGGTATTGTGCGAATTGCCCAAAGTTGTTCACCGAATGGTTCTATATCTAAACCAATTGTTTGTAACTGTGAAACCTGGGCTGATGATAACTGATAAAGAATGATGGGTGGTTCAATAGTCACAAGTTGCCAATTATCACATATTTGCTCATATAAAACTCGCTCATGGGCAATGTGCTGTTCTACTAACCACATACCACTAGGATGTTCAGCTACTATATATGTTTTGCTAAGTTGAGCGATCGCTTTTAGAGATAGCTGAGTGTTATTGTCTTCAGGTGAATTTTCAGGGTTAACGTTGTAACTGCCTTTGGCTTCTGCGGCTTTGAGTAATTTACTCACTCGCGTTGTGTGAACAGATTCTTTAAGATTGACGGAACTAATACGAAGTGCTTGGTCAATGGCTTTGGTAATTTGTTCTTGCCAATAACCAATTTCGTTTAGATAAATTTCGCTTTTGGCGGGATTACGATTCCAGTTAATTTGGTCAGGAGAAATGGCAAGATGCAATAGACAAACAGGGTAGCGATCGCGTGGTAATGTTCTGTGGAATGCTGCTAAAATCGTTTGCTCTAATTCTGGCACTTTCACCATGCGTCCGTTAATTGCAACCCTCACCCAATCTGGACGACGGCGATGACAACGGTCTGGTAAACCAACGACTAAATTAATTTGGGAGTGGGGAGTTGGGAGTGGGGAGTTGGGATTTGGAAGTTCTAGTTTGACTTCTTGTAAATCACCTTGTCGCACTTGGGTGAGAATTTGCGGTAGAAGTTGTCCGATTGTCGCCGCGGGGGAGATGGTGAACCATTGGCGGTCATTTTGCCAAACTTGCCAAGTTACGTGAGGATGACATAAGGCGATTTGTTGAATTGCTAATTGTACGCCTCTCATTTGCTGTGCCGCTGTGGGTAAACCCTGACGACGCAGTTCACAATTACCGAAGAGATTTGAGACTGTGACCACTGTACCAGGTGCGATCGCAGTTGCTTCAACTTCTACTGCTTGGCCATTATCACCATAGACAACCCGCCAGCCAACATTTTCTCCCGGTGGACGACTCAAAATTTCCAAATCAGCTAGAGTTGTTAAGCTGTGTAACGCCTCACCACGAAACCCCAAACTGTTAATTTTCCACAAATCATCGCTAGAGCGAATTTTACTGGTACTGTGGGCGGTAGCTGCTTGTTGCAAATCATCTTCATCCATTCCGCAACCGTTATCTGCAACGCAAATACGCCACTGCTGCGGCCAAAGTGAAACAATAATCCTAGTTGCACCCGCATCTAGGGAATTTTCTACCAATTCCCGCACCACAGACGCGAAGGAGTCGATAACCTCTCCAGCTGTAATGAGATATACAACTTCTGTTGGTAAAGCTTGAATAGTAGATGCCATAAATTACAGTTTAGGCGAGTAGCCAATCACTGAATAGAATAAGCATTTTTATTTACACTTCCACAGAAATTTTGATTAATTGTAAAGAAAGCCAGATCATCAGCATATTCTTGATAGATTGCTTGTGAGGTAAAGAGCGAGAAAAGTTTATGAGTAATGATCTAGTCACGGAAGTTCATGATCTAAAGTCTCGTCTGGAATGGGGACAACCAGCGTTTACAATCATAGATGTGCGCGATCGCCACACTTACAATCACAGTCGCATCACTGGGTCAATCCAAATCCCCTTAAATGAACTCGTACAACGCGCTAAATTTTCTCTGCATACCGAACGCCATATCTATGTCTATGGCGACAACGACGCACAAGCAACCCACGCCGCCCAAAAGTTACGCGAAGCAGGCTTTACTAACGCCACTGAAATCAAAGGTGGCCTGACAGCGTGGAAAACAGTTGGTGGTGCAATAGAAGGCGTAGCTGCGTGACATTCTCCGATTTCTTGACAACCTCTGCGTACTTCCGTGCTTACTTTGCGTTAACAAAATTACTTGTGACAACTTATAATTTTTGATTTAGTGATTGTAAAAGTGAATCTATCTGTTGCACTTTCTGAACTTTTTCATTCATAATAAAAAGTCGTTTTGCTTTTTCTAAAACAGGTTTAGCTTCTTGATATCGCTGGAGAAAATATAAAGTAAAACCATATTGATAATTTGCTTCGGCATCTTCGGGATTATTCACCACAGCCTGTTGTAATTTTTCCAAATTATCCTCAGCTTTTCCGGTAAATGCCAGTCCTATTACATCTTTAACCGCAGAAAATACTTCTTGCATTGAAGGTGATTGATGTTGTTCTTCAATAGATTTTAAATTAAGAAATTGGCTAATGTGATCAGCTGTTTGCTGGTGTTGACGAAATCCCGAACTGTAGTAAGCCGTAAATGGTATATATTCCCCAGAGTTCATAACTAACGCTACTCTATAGGTTTTACCACCTTTGCTACTCACCGATTTTTGTACAGTTACACCATGAATATCACGGGTTCTGTATTCTGTTTGGGAATTACCTAATAATCCATAATTGGCTAAAGTTAATTGTCCTAATGTTTTGTCTATATTGCAAACAACAACTTTACCCATTAAAACTGCTACAGCCAAGCCTACAACTGCAAATAAACCACCAAATAAAAAAACAAATATTCGATTATCATCTTCAATTAATAAAGTTTGTTGTTGAGTATCCTTGAGAAAAAGCTCAATGTCTTTTACCCAGTCTTTGACTGTTTCCTGATGAGAAATATTTGTGGGGATGGGGGAAACTTCGCCTGTGTTAGTTAATAATATTAAACGATAGCTATACTTGCCTTTACTATCTCTGAAACTATTAATTGTGGTTCCTTGAATCTCGTTGATGGGTAAAACTCGCTGGTTTGACCAAAATAATCCTTTAGTAGAAAGTTGACAAGTGGCTGGTGCAGTAGCATCACGACGACAAGCGAAAGTATGTACTTGTGAACCTAAAAGTGCTACGGACAAACCAGCACTAGTGAAGATAGCACCAAAAACCCACAAAAACCAGGGACGTAGGCGCAGCGTCATCTGGCTATGGCTTTCTTGAATAACTTTCATATTACGTACAGAGTTACATTCTCAGTTTGTTGTAACCTAAATTACTCTTACGTAACCAGTGTTATCTTTTGCCTGATTAATAAAATATCTAAAATTCCATTGTGGGATAGGCCTTCCCACCCCACAAAACAAAACTTTAATTTTTGCAAACTAATCTGTCATTGCCAAAACTTTAGGTAGTTCGGGTTTAAGTAACTTGTTCAATAAAGATGCTGGAGGCTGATTGTGAGGCCAAGCAAAAGCATGGCGGAAAGCTGCATTTTGACAAGCTTGTAACTGTGCAAAATTAATAATGTCGTAAGTTAACAGATTTTCATACTCAAACGGCAAACGCACATTATGCAACCCGGCGTTATCAGTACAAATGGCAATATCTACCCCAGCTTCAAAACAACGGTCAAAAACCAATTTCAGTTGACGGATATCCTGTAAAGTCCCTGTCTTCAGGTAAGTTGTGGGACAAATTTCTAAGCACTGTCCTCGCCTAGCGACTTCTGGAAGTAATTCTGGAGATAACAGCGGAATTTGAATACCGTGACCAATCCGCATCAGGTAAGGCAACAGTTTGGGGTAACAACCATCTGTGGTTTCGTAAAGGTGTCCCGTTGTATTAATGCCAAGCGATCGCCCATACTCATACAAGCTGATCCATTCTTCTAATCGTTCATTATAGTAGCGATCGCCCCCAGCTACATCTATGCCACAAACATACTGTTTATTTTGCGCTGCCAAATCAATAATGGCCTTATTCACTTCATAAGGTAAGCGCGAGTGCATACAGAGAATTTGGCTAGTCACAATGGGATATTCTGGCAAATGACTAGCTTTACCTACCACCTCAACAATTTCCGCCATCTTGTCAATTCTCTGGGTTTGACTCAGATGTTCCGGTGTACGCAAGTATGGTGTATAACGTAATTCTAAATACGCCAAATTTTCAAAGATATAAGCACCGCGCAATAAACGATAAATAAAGTAGGGTAAAGTTTCTACAGTTTGGACACTTTCTACTAAAGTGTGTAATTCTAAATACTCATCTAAAGTATTGCGGGGACGAGTGTAAAAGTCCTCAAATTCTGAATATTCAGCAAAACGAGTAATTAAATCCGTAGCATGGCGCTCAAAGTATCGCCACAACACACGAGGAACAACGGAACCCCCCAGATGTCTATGTAACTCAGCATATAATGCCATAATGGTATTTTGTAAATATAAAGTTCATTAATTGTAACAAAAGCCACAAATAAAAAAATCTCTACTTTTTACGAATTTTTGGGAATTAGAACCAAAATTACCTAAATTTAGTCAAATATACAATAAAATCGTTCAAAAGGTTGATTAACGCTCATTTAGAGCAAAATTTATGAAAACCAAAATATTTTTATGTAGTGTTGTGGCGTTACTTGGTATCAGCAGCCTGATTTTTCACGCAACAACACAGCCCCAGAATTTTATTAAAGCAGAGGTGGCTACTACGCCAAAAAATCTCCCTCAAAACCTAGAAACCGCAGTGCGTGAGAAAATGGCGCAGCAATTGGAAATTAACAGCGAACTACTTAAACTAACTAAATCTGAAGTAGCTACTTGGGAAGACTGTTTAACTGATAAATCAGGTGTGATTCCGAATAAACCTTGTTCAGCTAAATCCCATTCTGGCTGGCGTGTAACGATGAATGGTCAAGGTGAAAATTGGGTTTATTATGTAACTAATAATGGATTGATTACCCTTGATGCCACTGCAAGTTTAAATAAAACTATTCTCTCAGCTTTATCCACAAGATTATCCTTAGAAACCAACGATATTTCTATTATTGCCGCACAACTAAGCAAAGGTCTTCCGGCCTGTCCTATTAATACTACTTGCAAAGTTCAGCCAATTTTAGGATGGCGTATTCTGGCAGAAGGTAGAGAGAAACCATTCTTATTGGGACTTGATGGCCAAGATTTGAATTATGGGAATTTAAGTTTATATTTGCCCCAAGAAACAGCAGAAATGCCCCGAAATATTGGCGAGAAGGTGTTAGAGGATGTTGTGAGTCGCCATGATAATTTAAATTCTAACCTGCGAGTTGAAAGTATTAAGGCTATAAAATGGCATTGGTGTGACGGTACAGGTATAAGACCGACAAAACCAGAAATGGGGATTTGTCCAGATATAGAAGAAACAGCTTGGCAAATGATCGTTATTATGGACGCTAATCGCTATGTTTACTATATTCGTAAAGACGCAATTTCAGTCCCCAATTTTTCCCCAATACCTGATGGAATGCAAAGTTTACCTAGTTCATTAGTAAGTGTAATCAAAAAAGATGCAGCTAAACGGGCAAAGGTATCAGAAAATATGATTGGTCTGCACTGGTCTAGTCCCAAGTTTTTTGACGGTTGTTTGAATATTGATAACCAAAAGTTAAGTTGTCGCCAGTCAATTCAAGCCGGATGGGAAGTTAATGTTTTTGGCGGTAATGTTCCTAGTGGAAATCCTTCCTGGGCAAGTGCTGTCCGGAGTTATAATGTGAATCTGGCGGGCAATGATCTTCAGTTTGTACACTCTGGTGTGTGGGTTCCAGTACCTTAAAATGTGCTGATTAATTTGCACTCTTGTATCTAACCTAATAGACCCCTCACCCAACCTCTTACTGCTTTTCTCATCGCCCTTCTTCCCTCAGTGCGATTTTCTTCAATAAATCTGGGTAACTCACGAATTGGTAAACTAGGAAAAACCAAACTTGTTTCTGACTCCACATATTCACCATTTTGCAACAGATAAATCTTTAATTCTCCAGAGTCATAACACCAAATTTCAGGAACACCCAACCGCGCATAAATAGGAAACCGATTTAACGATTTGCTGGTAACATCAATTTCTAATGCTAAATCTGGGGGCGGATCTTGGTTTAAATCTAAATCTAGTCTTCCTCTAATTACTGCTTCGTTTTGGAAATAAAAGCAATTATCTGGCTCTAAACCAGCCATGCGGCTTTCTCTCTTCCAGGTGGTTGAACCATAACTTTCATAATCTAAATCAAGGGTATCAGCAATATCTTTAACTAAATCACTAATTACTTCTTTATAGTGTTCGTGTTCTGGTAAAGGTGTCATAATTTCCAAGTTACCGTCATCATAAGCTATTCTGGCTGCACGACTTTCTCCCAAATCTTGCAAAAGGTTTTCAAATTGTTGCCAACTAATGTTATAAAGTACAACTCTATCGGCTCGATTTTTAACACCTATCATAATGATTATTAACTCCTGAACTCCTATAGGATGTCAGCAAGGCATTTGACTTATAATTAAATATTGCCTGTATTGCCTGATTTTTCTAAACATTGATCAGCTATTTTGTTTGAAGAATTAACAATTGTAGGCAAAGCGCAGTTCCAGAGGCGATAAGCCCGGAGAGCATGGCTAGAGCCTCCGGATGCCGTAGGCTGTACGCCTATCGCACCCCTACGATTTGCCATCATCATTCATGGATATAAATTATTACCAAATTACTTGACAAAATTCTCAAAATGTGTAGATAATTGTAATTTGTGGAAACTTTACCTCATAATATAAACTCTTGGCTAACGTTATTGTCATAGGTGCCCAGTGGGGCGATGAAGGAAAAGGTAAAATAACAGATTTACTTAGCCGCTCCGCAGATGTCGTTGTCCGTTATCAAGGTGGTGTCAATGCTGGACACACTATTGTAGTAAAGGGTCAAACCTTTAAACTACACTTGATTCCCTCTGGTATTTTGTATCCGAATACCGAGTGTATTATCGGTTGTGGAACAGTCATTGATCCGCAGGTCTTGATTAAAGAACTCGATCAACTGGAAGAATTAAAAATTTCTACTGCCAAGCTGTTGATATCTGAAACAGCCCATGTAACGATGCCCTATCATCGATTGATTGACCAGGCATCAGAGGAGCGACGAGGAACTTATAAAATCGGCACGACTGGACGGGGTATCGGCCCAACTTATGCTGATAAGTCAGAGCGTACAGGTATCAGGATTTTAGACTTGATGAACCTGGATGCACTACGTGAACAGTTGGAATGGACGATTAATTATAAAAACGTTATTTTAGAAAAACTTTACAATTTGCCGCCCCTAGATCCTCAAGAGGTAATTCAAGAGTATATAGGGTACGCCGATCGCCTGCGGCCTTACGTGGTTGATACATCATTAAAAATATATGATTCAATTCAGCGACGGCGCAATATTTTGTTTGAAGGCGCACAAGGTACGCTCCTCGACCTAGATCATGGGACTTATCCTTATGTTACCTCTTCTAACCCCGTAGCTGGTGGGGCTTGCGTTGGTACAGGGGTAGGCCCGACAATGATTGATCGGGTGATTGGAGTGTCAAAAGCGTATACTACGCGAGTGGGGGAAGGGCCTTTTCCCACCGAATTGGATGGAGAAGTGGGAGAACTACTGTGCGATCGCGGCGCGGAATTTGGCACAACTACAGGACGCAAACGGCGCTGCGGCTGGTTTGATGCTGTCATCGGACGTTATGCTGTGCGAATTAACGGCATGGATTGTATGGCGATTACCAAACTAGATGTCCTCGACACATTAGAGGAAATCCAAGTTTGTGTTGCTTACGAAATAGATGGCGATCGCTGCGAACACTTCCCCACCAGTTCACGAACCTTTGCTCGCTGTCGCCCCATCTACAAAACCTTACCAGGATGGCAGGTGTCAACCAGCGAGTGTCGTACCCTAGAAGACTTGCCACCGCAAGCACTAGACTACCTGAAATTCTTAGCAGAATTAATGGAAGTTCCCATCGCCATAGTCTCTTTAGGAGCTAGCCGCGATCAAACCATCATCGTAGAAGACCCAATTCACGGGCCAAAACGTGCTTTATTGCACCCTGATGGGACACCAGCATCTTTATTAAGTGCTTAGTTGGTCATTAAATGACAACTGACAAACCACAACTCATAACTGATAACTAACAACTTGTATGGCTATTACAGTCGAATCTCAAAAGCGCCCAGAAGGTAGCAAGCCAAATGCTTTACGCCGTTCTGGTCTTATCCCTGCCAATTTGTACGGTCACAAAGGTACCGAATCAATTTCTTTGGTAGTGGAAGCGAAAACAGTTGAGCGCTTGCTCAAACAAGCTACTGTTAACAAAACAAAAATTGAATTGAATATCCCTGAGCTTGAATGGAGTGGTACAACAGTACTAAGAGAAGTCCAAACTCATCCAGCCAAGGGGACAACATACCATATCAGCTTTTTTGCCTCCGCTGAAGGCTAACACAGAAATATATTGTGTCTTTATTACTACTTCAAAGTTTGTAATAATTGCTGATTGAACCAGGGGTTAAACCCTGGTTTTTTTGTGAAGCTATCAGCCTGCTAGTCATACAGCTTGAAAGCATGGGATGATACTAATTCGTAATTAAGAAACATCGAGAAAAGCCTGATCCCCAAATTTTTATGACAGAAGTCAACCTTCCAGCTTTAATTCAGCAGATGTTGCAGCCTGGATTTTACCCCCATCCAGTAACAGAACCAATTCAACTTATTCAAACTCATGTTTCTTATGTGCTACTAACGGGAGATTATGCTTATAAGCTGAAAAAACCCGTAAATTTTGGCTTTCTAGATTTTTCCACTTTAGAAAAACGTCAGCACTTTTGTCACGAAGAGTTGCGTTTAAATCAACGCAGTGCAGCTGAACTTTATTTAGAAGTGCTACCTGTGACTGTGAATGATGAGGAATATCATCTGGGAGGAACCGGAAAGGCGGTGGAATATGCCTTAAAAATGCGTCAGTTTCCCCAAGAATTGTTGTTTACCACATTATTTGAGCAAGGTAAATTAACTGAAGACCACATGGAAGAATTGGGCCGTGTTGTTGCTCAATACCATGCCCAGGCTGCAATTAATGATTATATTCGTAGTTTTGGAGAAATCCTGCAAGTGCGGGCGGCATTTGATGAGAACTACCAGCAAACTGAAAAATACATAGGTGGCCCCCAAACAAAGCCACAGTTTAAGGAAACAAAGCAATATACAGATAAGTTTTTTATAGAACGTCCAGAATTATTTACCAGCAGAATTGAAAATAACTATATTCGTGAATGTCACGGTGATTTACATTTAAGAAATATTGCTCTGTGGCAGGGGAAAATTACCCTGTTTGATTGTATCGAATTTAACGAGCCATTTCGCTTTGTCGATGTCATGTATGACGTGGCGTTTACAGTCATGGATTTAGAAGCACGACAACGCCAAGACTTAGGTAATGCGTTTTTAAATGCCTATGTTGAGGAAACAGGGGATTGGGAAGGCTTACAGGTACTACCTTTGTATTTAAGCCGCCAAGCCTATGTCCGCGCTAAGGTGACTTCATTTTTGTTAGATGATCCCAACGTACCAGCAGCGGCCAAAGAAGAAGCGACAAAAACAGCAGCCGACTATTACAAGCAGTCTTGGGAGTATACTAAACCCCAACAAGGAAAACTTTTCTTGATGTCTGGTTTGTCGGGTTCTGGTAAGTCCACAACAGCAAAATATTTAGCCCGTCAATTGGGTGCAATTCAGATTCGCTCAGATGCTGTGCGGAAACATTTGGGAGGAATTTCTCTGCGGGAACGCGGTGGGGATGATTTATATACACCTGAGATGACCCAAAAAACTTATGCGCGGTTACTGAATTTGGGAATTATACTGGCTAATCAAGGTTTTAATGTAATTTTGGATGCCAAATATGACAAAGAACAACTGCGACAAGAAGCGATCGCTCAAGCCAAAATCCACCAAATCCCTCTACAAATTATTTACTGCACAGCACCTTTAGAAGTGGTACAAGAACGTCTTGCCAATCGTAGTGGTGATATTGCTGATGCCACAGTAGATTTATTAACATCACAACTCCAGCAAGCCGAACCATTTACCCCATCTGAAAAACCCTACGTGCAAATTTGGGATACAACTAAACCACAACAAGCACAATTAGATCAAGTAATTCGCCAATAGTGTTTTTATCTTATGGCACAAAAAAATAACGGTTTGCCCCCCATATCGCCTGCATTCCTGTCTCAACTGATCTTTGGGGGATTCCTCATCTTCATCCTATTGATGGCAGGGTTTACATTAGCCCTGAGCATCTTCCTGGGAATTATTGCTGGGTTAATTTTAGGTTGGTTTACCAATGCCAGTAAACACAGTCCCCAGCCGACAACTGTAGCTTCTTCTGATGGCATTGATGCTGGACTTAAATACTGGTTATTTTTTCTCTTAGGCTTTGTATTTTTGGGATATTCTCCACCTATGAGTATCTTGCTGGGAGGAATAGCGGCTATTGGTGGTGGCTGGATTACCGCTTGGTGGGGAAGCAATGAGGTAGCGAGAACTCAGTTACCAGTTGAAAGTTTAGAAGTAGTCACAGATGAAAACTCTAGAGACAGAATCACCAGACAGCAGAAAAGAAGAACTACTCGGCGTTATCGTCGTCCCTCTGGTAGTGTTAATTTTAGGTTTTGGGAAAGGTGAGGGATTGGGAATTTAGAGCAAGGGGACAAGGGGACAAGGGGATAAGAACAAAAATACTTTTTTAATCTCCCTTATTTTCTAGTAGACAATATGTTTTTATACCTTTCTAAGCTGCTGCCACTATTTTTTTATCCACTGGGATTAGCTAGTGTGAGTTTGATAGTGGCACTAATTACCTTATGGAAACGACCACGTGTAGCGGCGATCGCTATCTCTTTGGCTTTGGGTTTATTATTCTTGTGTGGTAATGCTTGGGTATCTAAATCTTTGGTGCGATCGCTCGAATGGCAACATCTTCCACCTGACCCTATACCTACTGCTGAAGCCATTGTAGTATTGGGTGGGGCGACCAAATCAGCTTATCCGCCTAGACCAACTGTTGATTTAAGTGAAGCAGGCGATCGCGTGATTTATGCGGCTCAACTATATCGCCAAAATAAAGCTCCTCTGATTATTTTGAGTGGGGGACGCATTGATTGGCGTGGCGGTGGTTCCCCAGAATCGGCGGATATGGCTGATGTTCTCACTTCTATTGGTATTCCTTCTGAAGCCCTGATTCAAGAACCAGAATCTCTGAATACATATCAAAACGCTACAAATGTCAAGAAAATTTTAGAGGCTCGTAATATTAGCCAAGTATTATTAGTCACATCGGCAATGCACATGCCGCGATCGCTGAAAATTTTCCAACGCCAAGGGATTGATGCTATTGCTGCACCTACTGATTTTCTAGTCAGTCAAGGTGAAATGCAAGAAATTACTAGCACACCCAAAGCGGCTATCCTCAATTTATTACCTGATACCAACAACCTCCACCAATTTACTAGCGCCCTCAAAGAATATATTGGTAGTTTTGTCTATCGCTTGCGCGGTTGGCTCTAATGATGATTGCTATATTGGAAAATATATATTTTCTAGCCTCTAGTAAAGTAAGGCGTAAATTATGGATACCTTTTCTCAAAGTTGAAAAGTCTAAAATAAAAGCTTTTTGAATTTTGAATTTTGTTCGCGTAGCGTCTCTGAAAGAGATATTTTGAATTTTGACTTCCGCGCAGCGGTACTAGCCCCTAACCTTTATACTTATGTCTAAAAATTTACCTTATATCATTCCAGCCTCTCAATCTGAAGTACAGGAAGGCTTTACTAATTACCAAATAACTTACCAGTTTTACCAGGAAGTGCATACGCGCTTAGAGTTGCAGCGTCATCGTGAATGGTATTACGCAACTGCTGAACAGCACCGACAAGACTTGAAAAAAATGCGCGGCGAACTGAATATTTTGCAGTGGTTTCGCCGCTCGTGAGTGAGTTAGATGATTTCTAATTCATTTTCACGTAAATGAGCCTTAAATTTTTTACTAAACTTGACTAAAATCGGCAGGTTGGCACTGACAGGCCTACCTTGCCATTCAGTAGCTATCCCCATGACTTCACCTTCTGTACCTTTGATGTCACAAGCCTGACCTCGATGCTCAGGATGATGATAGACTACTACCGACTCTTTAACACGGACGCGATCGCCAACTTTCATAACAACATTTACACCTAGCTTTTGCTGTTCCACAAGCATCTCTACAGGCATTCCTTACTGAACTGCTTTCTTAAAAAATAGACTATTGATAACAGTAATTTGTAACCTCCCATTCAGGCAAAAGCTGTGTTTCACACCTTTGTAACTGCTACACAAACAAAGCCTGCCCACGCAGGCTTCAATTGTCATCATTGACACTCCCACGACTGCAAAAACTTCGCTCGGCTCATTTTGACAAAAAGCCGGGGGATTCTTGCTTCACAGGGGACTTGAGTTTTGCGACTTCTAGGTCGTAGTCTAGCCCTCCACAAGCATTCACGGACTGCCAGACCGCAATGTAGATCATTTAGCCAGTACGGTGGATGGGTTTTCCGTCATCTGATGTTCTACAACCGAAAAAATTATCTTTTCTTACTTAACTGGGTAGGCCTTGTCCGTCGGTACGTCTCAGAGGGAATTAACCAGCTATCTTGAGTGAAGAAATCCAGCTTTCACTGGCAAAGAAACACCTTATTATGCGCTTTACCGCTAAAAATCATTTTACCACCGAGATGACGATTGAAATCGTCCATTCCTGTATCCCATACGAATAAGCAAATAACCAGTTCCCACTTTCCTCATTATCTAGGCGTGGGACAAAGTGTTTGCACTCTTTGGGGAAGTTGTCTGCACATTTGTTGAAATTGTAGAGGATTAAGTTGCCACCAAGCTAATAATCCTAAACTTGTACCCCCTATCAATAAAGCTAATAATCCCCCAACCAGTAACAGAGGCTGACGTTTTTTTGTTGGTTTGACTTGGGTTACTGGAGTTGCGGGGATTGGTTCTGGTGTCAAATCTAAATCTAGTAATGCTTGAGAACTGTCTGCTAGAGAAAAGGCTGCTTCTATTTGTGGTGATTCCTCCTCTAATCTGACTAATTGTTCTATTTCTTCTGATGCTTCTGGTTCTGGGACTTTGATAATTTCTCCTGACGACTGCGATTGACTAACTGGGACTAGATATTGTCGTGATACTCGACAAACAGTCATCACCACAGAAGTATTATCATGACCATTTTTCTCGTTGGCTAGATTAATCCAATTGCTGATAGCATCTTCAACGGCTAGCTGTCCTGTTAAAACGGGAACTGCATAATCTCGCCAAGAGTTTTCTACCCAATTATTGTCACTTAAGCCATCAGAACACAGGAGTAATATGCCATCTTCTTCTAAAATAAAACGTTTCATGACAAAATGTAGAGATTCGGCATCTTTTGTGCCTAAGGCTTGGGTGAGGGCTGTTGCATCCATTCTTTCAAGGGCTGGATGATACAAACTGCGGGCAAAGCGGACTTCTCTTGTGGCGACAACATCATCTACTGTTAGTAGCTGGCAGTAGTTGTGAGTTATCCAATAAGCACGACTATCACCGATATTTGCTAAATACAGTTCATGAGCATTGTCTGAATGCCATCCAGAAATTGTTTTCACTCGTTGCGGTACTTGCACCGCCATCACGAGGGTTGTGGCCATGCGTTCTCGGCCTTGGCGTTTCTGTTCATCATTGCGGGAGCAAATCACATTATTCACTACCCGTAAGCTGGCTTCTATTTGTTCTTGTAATAACTGTGGTGATACGGGTTCATTTTGTTCTGATACCTCAGTTAATAAGGCACGAACTTGTAATTTCAAGGACTGTACAGCCAATTGGCTGGCCACTTCACCGCCTTGATGTCCACCAATACCATCACAAACAATGGATAAACGGGGAAGTATTGGCTCATCTGGGTCAGTAGAAGCAATGGGGTAGCAATTATCTTCATTTTGTCTCAGTTCCGGGCCAATATCCGTTGCCCCTGCCACCTTCAGACTTAAGGGCAATTCTGCCGCCGATGCTAGTAATAAAGTATTGAGTTGAGTCGTAATAATTTCTAACTCTACCTCAGTGCTACACATCTGTTGAATGATCCGTTCTAACTCTGAGGCGACTGGGGTATTTACAGATGCTATCCAAGGCTGCCAAGTTTGAGCTAAATCCTGTAAACTCAATTTTTGGTCGGGTGCTGTTTGGTGCAGTTCCAACAATCGGACACACCAACCTTGGACACGCAAATTTTCTGGTATCAGTAAACTTTGGGCAACTCCTAATTCTAATAAGTGAGTCCACAGTTGGAGGATTTGCCATAGCCAGTAAACTTGTCTAACGGACGTTACTTGCTCCCAGGCTTCAGCAATGCTTGGGTAAATTTGTCCTGTTTCATCTATGGGTACATTTTCCAGCAGCAGGATATCGTCAGCATCTTCGGTGGGGGAATTAACAAATCCATAGGCTGCGGGTAGGTGTAACCGTTCTTGACATAATTTGAGGTAAGGAATCACTATTTTTGGTAACTCTTCAGGAACCTCTGGCGGTAGTCCTGGTTGAGTATCCAACCAAATTTGTTGCGTAATTACCTCATACCTATTTTTTACTTTAGTTCCTGGTGATACTTCTGCTGTCCATGAGCCAATAGCCCAGAGATAGCGATGAACTAAGGGTGTTTGGCAATTTGCACACAGGCGATCGCTCACAAAATTAATGGGATCACTACAGTCTGGATTTATACAATAAATTATCTGGGATGTAGAAATCATGTAAGTATAAATTTCAAGAATAAATTAACTCGTGAATTTCGGTTAAATTTAAGTGTCAAAGACTTGAACGCTAGAATAGACTGGATTTGTATACACCTGACTACAAGTTGTTACTGAAATTAATTAAACATTGATGAATGGTACAAATACCAAACCTGGATTTCTGTAAACAGTTTGTATCTGGGTGTATTTATCTCAGAAATGCATCTACGTAAATGTAGTGTCTAGGATGGCGCTATGCCAAGTTATATGCCAAGTTATACATTAATCTGGCTTCTAGGTGGAGCAGTTCTGTGTTTAATGGAATTGTTCTTACCATCGGCTTTTGTGGAATTCATGATGGGGATTAGTGCCTTAATTGTGGCGCTACTATCTTTTGTGGGTTTGACGAATTTATGGCTGCAAGTTGCGGTTTGGTTACTGCTTTCCACAATGCTGATTGTACTTTCCCGGCGGTATTTGCAACCGCGACGACGCCAGTCAAAAATTCAGAATGCAGTTTTAGCCGAAACTTTAACAGAAATACCCGCCGGACAACTAGGACGGGTGCTATACGAGGGAAATTCTTGGCGCGCACAATGTGAAGACGAAAAGCTCACCTTAGCACCCCATCAAAAAGTGTATGTAGTCCGCAGAGAAGGCAACACCTTGATTGTGATGCCAGAATACCTATTGCGATAAACGTGCTGAGTACTAAGCGAAAACTTGACAGTGGATGCTGACGACTCAGAAATTAGGAGAATGAATAATGTTAGAAAATTTCTTTTTGCTAGTCTTTTTGGCCCTTGGTGGTTCTGCGGTTGCAGGATCTGTCAGAGTCGTCAATCAAGGTAATGAAGCTTTGGTAGAAAGATTGGGTAGCTACAACAAAAAACTGGAACCAGGGCTAAATTTCGTCATTCCCTTTTTGGATAAAATCGTCTACCAACAAACCATCCGAGAAAAAGTCTTAGATATTCCTCCCCAAAAATGTATTACTGGGGATAACGTGGGTATTGAAGTAGACGCAGTAGTTTACTGGCGCATCTTGGATATGGAAAAAGCCTGGTACAAGGTGGAAAATCTTCAGGCGGCCATGACTAACTTGGTGCTAACTCAAATTCGCGGGGAAATGGGTAAATTAGAGTTAGATAAAACCTTTACCGCCCGCGCTCAAATTAGTGAAACTTTGCTGCGTGATTTAGATGAAGCTACTGATCCTTGGGGGGTGAAAGTTACGCGGGTAGAACTGCGTGATATTAGCCCATCTCAAACCGTCAGGGAATCAATGGAATTACAAATGTCGGCGGAACGGCGCAGAAGGGCAGCCATTCTCACTTCTGAAGGTGAACGCGAATCTGCTGTGAATACTGCTAGAGGTAAAGCAGAAGCGCAGGTGTTGGATGCGGAAGCCCGGCAAAAATCCACAATTCTCCACGCAGAAGCTCAACAAAAATCCATTGTCTTGCAAGCCCAAGCGGAACGCCAACAGCAAGTTCTCAAGGCACAAGCAACAGCAGAAGCACTACAAATTATCACCAAAACTCTGAATACAGAACCAAGGGCGCAAGAAGCATTGCAGTTCTTACTTGCCCAAAATTATTTGGAAATGGGTATGAAGATTGGTAGCAGCGACAGCAGCAAGGTAATGTTTATGGACCCCCGCAGTATTCCTGCCACTTTAGAGGGGATGCGTTCCATTGTTTCCGACGCTTCTGCTAACCCCTTATTTGGCAGTGAAATGCCAAGTGTAAACAATAATCGTCCCAACTGAGAAAACAGGAGTTAGAAGTGAGAATTTCTGAATAAAACCCTTTTGAATCATCAGATTTATTAATCAGTAGCAATGCCAGTAGCGTGATTCATCTGGCATTGACTACACAAACCAAAAAATTCCAGGGTGTGGTAAAAAATTTTAAACTTGTGGCTGGACTCTAGTTCGTCTTCTAAATTATGGACGGGGCATTGATGAATAGGAATTGAGACACCACATTGCAAACAAGTAAGGTGGTGTTTATCTTGTTGGGCCAGGTTATAGAGGGCTTCGCCGTTAGCCAAAGTCCGTACCTGCACCATACCTTCTAGTTTTAAAGATTCCAAGGAACGGTAAACGGTTGCTAAACCCATGCTTTGATTACGATTACGTAATTCTACGTAAATATCCTGGGCAGAAATACCTTGTTTGATAGTTTTTAGGAGGTTCAAAATACGTTCTTGACTGCGGGTGCGGATGGCTCTCATAGACAATTATTGAAATTCGCCACTGTAATAGAAGCTGTTATACTGGCTAACTGATTAATTAACTGTAACTGCTCCGTAATCTTATTTTCACTCAGTTGGGGCAGAAAGTTATAGTATAGCGATCGCAGCATTCAGCAAAAAGCCTGTGCAAAGGAAGTATATAGCTAAAATTTTCGTAACGCTTCGTCCTTCAGTCTTAGACCCTGCTGGTGTGGCTGTACAATCCGGTCTTCAGCAACTGGGCTACGACAACGTGGAACAAGTGCGGATTGGTAAGTACATCGAACTAACCATCACTTCGACTGAAGAGAAGAAAGCGCGTCAAGACCTCGAAAATATCTGTGACCAAATGCTAGCAAATCCAGTGATTGAAAATTATCGCTTTGATTTGATAGAGGTAGAAACACAGACGGGAGTCATTTAACGGGTATTGGGGATTGGAGATTGGGTATGGGGAAAACTCTTCCCCAGTTCCTAGTCACCAGTCCCTAGCCCCAGTCCCTATTGACTAAACAATTAAACAGATGAAATTTGGGGTTTTGGTTTTTCCGGGTTCTAATTGCGATCGTGATGTGGCTTATGTCACCAGAGACTTGCTGGGACAACCAACTCGCATGGTTTGGCATCAAGAAACCGATATTAGTGACTTGGATGTCGTCATCGTTCCTGGTGGCTTTAGTTACGGTGACTATTTGCGCTGTGGTGCCATCGCCCGGTTCTCGCCTGTGATGCAGCAGGTGATTACCCATGCCAAACAAGGTAAATTCGTTCTCGGTATTTGCAACGGTTTTCAGGTATTAACTGAAGCGGGGCTGTTACCTGGAGTATTAACGAGGAATCAAGATTTGCATTTTATCTGCGATCGCGTTCCCCTGAAAGTTGAACGTACTAATACCAATTGGACGCAAACCTACACCACTGGGGAAATTATCACCCTGCCTATTGCCCACGGTGAAGGGCGATTTTATGCCGATCAAGCAACCTTATCAGCGATTGAAGATAATGGGCAAGTAGTTTTCCGTTATGCAGGAGAAAATCCCAACGGTTCACTAAATAACATTGCTGGAATTTGCAATCGTCAAGGCAACGTTTTGGGCATGATGCCCCACCCAGAAAGGGCATCAGATGCCTCATTGGGATGTAGTGATGGGTTGAGGATGTTTCAGGGCTTACTAGAGGAAATAGCCGCGTTAGCGTAGAACTTTACGCCCGCGCCTTTCATAGTCAACAAAGTAAGGGTACAGCAATGCTGTACCTTTTAATTTTTTGTATAGCTGCGAATAGAATTATGTAGGCATTTTTGTCAAAATTGAATACTCCAAAACGTTTGATTTCCTGGACGTATTTCGCGCCTTAGCGGTTTAAAAATTCCCTTAATACAAGCAGGTAGATTGCCTAATGTCTATTCCCAATACAATTAAGCAGTTTATTCAATGGATACAAACTTTTGATAGTCGGACTTTGCAAAACGAAACCGATGTAGAAACAAAATTAGTTTTACCGATGTTTCAATATCTCGGCTATTCAGAAGAATTTAGACAAAGTAAATCTCCTCTAAAAACCCATAATTATGAAAATCAAGCAAAAAACCTCAAGCCATTTCATATTTATTTTTCTACTGATAATGTGGTGTATCAAAATGCAGACACCTCCTTATTTGTTGTTATCTGCTTAGAACCAAATATTACTAACTTTGCAGATGCTATTGCACAAGGTAAATTTTATAGCAATTATCTCAAGTTGTTGTTTTTCATAGTTACCAATGGATATGAGATTAATGTATTCAAATGTCTGAGCTATCGCCAAGAAGAAATTATTTTTGATATCAATACAGATTTATTGATTAACATTAATTTAGCATCTAAGTTTTATAATCAACTACATTTTGAGTATATTAAAAGCATTGATAAAAATCAAAATTTTTCATATATTAAATATTTTGTTATCGAAAAAGCTCTAGCACAGCATTCAAATTTACAAGAAATTATATCAAAATCTGACTTTGAGCCTACCATAATTCGAGAAGGCGATCGCCTGATTATTGTCAGACCTAAAGTTTTAGTTGAATGTAATTTACCAAAAGCTTTTTCTGAAGGTAATTGTCAAATACAATTTAGCAATTTAACTTTAAGGGGCTTGAAAATTCATTTAAATCATCAAGATATTTTAAGCCAATTAATGACAGGATTATATACTCAAGCACATTGGGGCTGTCGTCGTTTTTTACATCAGTTAGATAATCATACTTTTGAAGTATGTTTAGGACAAACAACAGTGATTTTATCTGCAATAGAAACAGCAGATTTGTGTTTATGTATTGATGCAATTTGCCAAGATTATAAGAAATTAGTTATCGGATTGGAAAATATATTAGAAACATGGGAGTTTCCATTAATAGATATTGCAGGTATTCGAGGATTTCAGCTTTTCTCTGTAGATCCAAAAATCTGGGAATTAATGCAAAAATTCGCTCAAGAATTTAATTATGCTCAAGGTAAATCTGAATGGCATATTTTTCATCAAGAAGCAACATCAATTAGAATCAGTCGAGGTATTCGTGACCATGCGTTTATATTGCCAAAAATTGACAATTATGGCTCAAAATTAGAAAAAATTAATATTGTGTATGAAATCAATGAAGTGCATTTACAATCTTTAGAAAGAGGCGAAATAACTTCATGGCAGCAAGACATTGGGCCTCAAGGAACTTGGACAGCTAAATATACTCAACAGTGGTTATTAGAAAAATATATTCCTTACGTTATTGATTATTATTCACAAAAATGTCAATTATGGGAATTTGAATTAAGCAAAAACATAGGCAATTGCCAAGTTAATATTATTTCAATTTCCGAAATTAACGAGATTAAACAATTAATTCCTTATCTACGAAATATTCAATCTTGGCTAAATATTTATGTCGAAAATATTCCTGCTGTAATATTGCAAAAATATTATCAATCATTTACAGACTTGGTACGTAACACTGATTCGGCAATCATAGGTATAGATTATATTACAGGGAATTTGCGGAAAATAGAATGGGTCAATAATAAAGATGAGATTGTTAGTGATTTAATAGATGGGGAATATCTAACTTTCAAAGATGCTATGCATTCTTTATCTCAACAAGTAGCTAGAATCAATAATTCCACACATGAAAATAGTTGGAAAGCAGATTTAATGACGCGGATATTTATCTGGATTATCGAACATGGAAAAATTCGTTTTTCTCAATCGCAATTAAATGCTACAAAACAAGCTTTACTACCTCTTTGGGAAGAAAGCAGATTTGAAATGCGGTATGTGTATGGTCGTGATTTTTGATTTTCAATGATGAAAATAATCACCTAAATGCAGAGTACCCCAAGGAGAGGAAGAAAATTTGAGGGACTGAGTAAAACTATTTCAATTGATAGAGAAACCATCAAATATATGACTGCTATACTGACTTTAATTAAGCAGCATATTTTACTAAAAGGCTTGTTTATACCAAGCTAGTTTAGCTAGAAATGCAAAGATATTTTAGCCCTAGAGGCTGGGAACAAATTGGTATAAGAGGTAAAAAAATGACCGCCGAAGAAAGAAGGTTAGAAGAAGACCACACCCGCAAAGCATACTGGCGCAGATGGGGCCCTTACCTAAGCGATCGCCAATGGGGTACTGTACGAGAAGATTACAGTTCTGATGGTAGCGCTTGGAGCTATTTTCCCCACGATCATGCTCGTTCTCGTACCTATCGCTGGGGTGAAGATGGCATTGCTGGTATTTCTGATAATCATCAACGATTGTGCTTTGCTTTAGCAGTTTGGAACGGTGAAGATCCTATTCTCAAAGAACGATTATTTGGTTTATCTGGGCCTGAAGGTAATCACGGGGAAGATGTTAAGGAATATTATTTTTATCTTGACAATACCCCATCTCATGCATACATGAAATATCTGTATAAATATCCCCAAAAATCATTTCCCTATGCAGAATTAGTAGCAGAGAATCAGCGCCGAGGCTATGATGAGCCAGAATTTGAATTAGTCGATACAGGTATTTTTGACAATGATGAATACTTTGATGTATTTGTAGAATATGCGAAAAATTTTGATGAAGATATTTTAATTAAAATAAATATTATTAATCGAGCATCTGAAACTAAAACTCTAGAGATATTACCTACATTGTGGTTTCGCAATACATGGTCTTGGAAAGAAAACGCACCCAAGCCAAAACTAGAACAAAAAACATCGAATATTATAGATGCTGATCACCCGACATTAGGCAGGCGATCGCTTTATTTTCAAAACTGTCAAAATACGTTATTTACCGAAAATGAAACTAATAATGAGTTGATTTTTGGAGTACCTAATAACTCTCCCTATGTCAAAGATGGCATTAATAATTACATTGTTCAAGGAAAAACTACAGCAGTCAACCCTGAACAGATAGGAACTAAAGCAGCAGTTCATTACAAATTAAATATTGCTCCCGGAGAAACTCAATCTATTTGCCTACGATTAACGGATATTGATAATCTTCAAGAGCCGTTAGGAAAAGAATTTGAGGAAATTTTTGCTCTACGTCAGCAAGAAGCAGATGAATTTTATCATCATATAACACCAGGCAATTTATCCGCAGATATCCGCAACGTTCAGCGACAAGCATTTGCAGGATTGCTGTGGACAAAGCAGTATTATCACTATGTAGTAGAAGATTGGATTAAAGGTGATCCCACCCAACCAAAACCGCAAAGAGAAAATGTCCGTAACCAAGAATGGATGCATCTATTTAACGATGACATTATTTCTATGCCAGATAAATGGGAATTTCCTTGGTATGCTGCTTGGGATTTAGCTTTTCATGTAATTCCTTTAGCAATGATTGATCCAGATTTTGCTAAACGTCAAATGGATAGATTAACGCGTGAATGGTATTTGCATCCTAACGGACAAATTCCTGCTTATGAATGGCATTTTAGCGATGTTAACCCTCCTGTTCATGCATGGGGAACTTGGCGAGTTTATCAACTTGAAAAAGAATTTTATGGACAAGCTGATACCGATTTTTTAGAAAGAGTCTTTCAAAAGCTATTACTTAATTTTACTTGGTGGGTTAACCGCAAAGATAATGATGGTAACAATGTTTTTCAGGGTGGCTTTTTAGGTTTAGATAACATTGGAATTTTTGACCGCAGTTCCGAATTACCTACAGGTGGCAGTTTAGAGCAATCTGACGGCACTAGTTGGATGGGTATGTATTGTTTAAATATGCTAGGAATTGCGTTAGAATTAGCAAAAACTCGCCCAGCATATGAAGATATCGCTAGTAAATTTTTTGAGCATTTTCTTTATATCGCCGATGCGATGAATCATCTAGTGTGTGATGGTATCCACTTGTGGGATAATACCGACCAATTCTTTTATGATGTCCTACATCTACCCCATGATGAACGCATTCATCTTAAAGTGCGCTCGATGGTAGGTTTAATTCCTTTATTCGCTGTAGAAACATTAGATTCACAAGTATTGGCAGATTTACCTGAGTTTAAAAAACGCTTTGAGTGGTTTATTAAAAATCGCCCCCATCTCCAAGAAAATATTGCTTCTTTAGAACAATCAGGTTATAAATCTAGACGCTTATTAGCTATTGTCAGTCCAGAAAAACTCAAATTAATTCTGAGAAGAATGTTAGATGAAACCGAGTTTTTGAGTTCTTATGGTATCCGTTCTGTTTCTAAATTTCACGCCGAACATCCCTATACCTTTAACGTCAATGGTGAACAACATCAAGTAAAATATGAACCAGCTGAATCTACTAGTGGGATGTTTGGTGGTAATTCTAACTGGCGCGGCCCGATTTGGTGGCCAATGAATTATTTAATTATCGAGTCTTTGCTCAAATTTTATGAATATTTAGGAAATGATTTTACAATTGAGTATCCTACTAATTCGGGTAAATTCCTGAATTTATTGGATATAGCAACAGAGTTATCTCAAAGATTAACTCATATTTTCCTCAATAATGATGAAAATTATCGTCCTGTTCATGGTAACAATCATTTGTTAAAAACTCATCCAGATTGGCGTGATTTAATTTTATTTTACGAGTATTTTAATGGTGATAATGGTGCAGGACTAGGAGCAAATCATCAAACCGGATGGACAGGATTAGTAGCATATCTTGTTCATCACTGTGAAGTAACTTGCAAACTGCAAAAACATAAAAAATAATTTGCAACAATATTTACAGGTACTTAATAGTACTTACGCAACTGGCATATTATTTTAAGTTTGTAGTGAGGACTTTAGTCCTCTCTGCGAGACGCTCCGCGGTAAGCGCAGCTATGCTAAGGGCTGTACTGCTTCGCAGAACCCGTAGAGTAGCCCTGACTACAAGCAAAAAATTTTTATTTTTTGTCACACTTGCGTAAGTCCTGCTTAAAACAAAAATTTTAGCCCACGCAAGGTGGGCTTTTTACTTGTAAATAAGGGTTTTCTCGAAGTGTTTCTATTCCTCCTGAGGTTCCACTATGGGATTTTCTGGTATCTCTGGTGTTGAAGACACATTAGGCGCAGGCGTAGAAGTTGGACTCGGACGACGCTGGAAGTATTTACTAAATCTCGATGTTGGTGATTCAGTAACCTCCTTTTCAGGTATTTCTAGCTGTGGTTCTGGAGATATTTCTACTTGAGGCGCAGGTGTAACTTCTGGTTGTGGTTCTGGTGTTGGCGACTCAATTATTTCAGGTAATTTCGGCGAGACGCTAGGTGTTGGTTCAATGCTAGGACGTGAACGACGCTGGAAAAATTTACCAAATCTAGGTTTTTCTACCTCAGGTACTACTATTTCTGGTTCTTCGGTAGCTGGGGGTGTAATTTCTGGTTGTAGTTCTGGTGTTGGCGACTCAATTATTTCAGGTAATTTCGGCGAGACGCTAGGTGTTGGTTCAATGCTAGGACGTGAACGACGCTGGAAAAATTTACCAAATCTGGGTTTTTCTACCTCAGGTACTACTGTTTCTGGTTCTTCGGTAGCTTGGGGTGTAATTTCTAGTTGTGGTTCTGGCGTTGGCGAGACGCTAGGTGTGGGTTTTACTTCTGGTTGTTTTAACTCAGTTGGGGGTATCTCTGGAATTTCAGTAGTTTCAGGAAGTGGTAAAGGTATTGGTTTGGGTATTGTTTCAACAGTGGGAATTTTAGTAGGGGTGGGTGTCGGTTCAGTAATTGATTTCTTCGCAGTGTAATTTGGATCTACAATGCTACGCACCTCATCAGCTTTCAGATCCCCTCTGACAATTCTGGAAAGTGTATCTTTACCCTTAGGCTGGTAATTGATTAGTCTGGCTGTAGTGTTGAAGGCATTTTTTACAGGATTTCCCTGATTATCCAGAAATTCTACCTTTACCCAGTTTTGCCCAGGTTGAAAGCCCTTGAGGTAAACTGCTTGCCAGCGATCCAAAATGAAGCTTTCACCATTAATTGTGCAACGAATGCGCCAATCATTAATAGGATTATTGCCATCTAACTCAGATGCCAGGTGCAGAGGGGCATTAGTTAAGTAAAAATCTAATAGAATTGGTTCTGCCCCATAGTCGCCTTTAGGACGGCTGTAGGTTAGCATTGGGAGTGCAGCATCGGGGTTGTTATCTTCAGTTTTAGTGAAAACGTGAAATGTTGTCTGGGCGTAAGCACCTTCATTTTTGAAGCTTTCGTGCCACGGACGAGAAGCAAAAACGCGCAGGGTATGGGTACCTGGAGATAAGTCTGGTAAAACTAGAGGCTGATTCAGGTCATAAACCGCTATGTAAGGTTGGTTATCTAGAATTACGTGGAGATGAGGCCCCAAATCCCATTGGGCATCTTTAAATATAGGCAGATCTTTTACCTGAAACTTGACTGAGACTGCGTTTTTTGGGAGAACTTCATCAGGTTGGGGGGTAACTATTGTGACCTGTGGCCGATAAACTTCCAAGGTTTGGCGTAAGTCTTGAATAACTGCTGGTGGAGAAACTTCGGAAAATTGCTGAGAAATTTTAGAAGTTTGGGGAGGTTTTTCTCCATAGCTAACAGACACTTCCTGGCTACTAGCTTTTTCGCCACAACTGGTTAAACTCAAGACCAGTACAAAGGTAATGAGCCATTTAAAAATAGTAAATCTCCCAGAGAGGAGCTTGTCTAAAACTGCTTTCTGCCATGAGTTCATGCCTTTCACCCTAGTAATAGTCGTCAGCAACTGACAGATTATTTTGGCTTAAAGTGTGCATCGCACACCATAACCTAAAAGGTGAAATCGATATTCACACCTCATAACGTTTTTTTGACTTTCTCAGGTCACTTCAAAATAAGTAATATTTTTGACAAATTTTTCAGTAGCAAAGAAAACATAGAAGAAATTTGCAGGAATACAGGGTAGCAAAAATAAGAGCAATAGATGAATTGAGTTCCATCTATAATTTTTACGAATTGTTATCCTTTGTAAATTAAATGAAAAAACTCTTGACTTTTGGACAAGATGTTTGAAGTTAAAAAGCATATAAGGCAATTATTTCAGCGAATTTGAATTATTGTTAAAATGTGTCTAACAAAGTACTAGTCTTGACCCTATAATTCAACAGAAACAAACTTCCACATAGAGTCTCATCACTGCTTCAGGAAATTTCTGTAGTTTGCGACCAAGGTTAACTTTGTGGTATTCATGATTCCTCATTCCTTATCAAGAGAGGAGGTCGAATGACGATTAGTCCTCCGGAGCGAGAGGAGAAAAAGGCAAGAGTAATAGTCGATAAAGACCCGGTTCCTACCTCATTTGAAAGATGGGCAAAGCCAGGACACTTCGATAGAACCTTAGCCAGAGGGCCCAAAACCACCACATGGATTTGGAACCTTCATGCACTCGCCCATGATTTTGATACACATACAAGCGATTTAGAAGACATTTCCCGCAAAATCTTTGCCGCGCACTTTGGGCACCTTGCCGTAGTGACGATTTGGTTGAGCGGAATGATCTTCCACGGCGCTAAGTTCTCGAATTACGAAGCCTGGTTAAGCGACCCCTTAAATGTGAGTCCTAGTGCTCAAGTCGTTTGGCCCATCGTTGGACAAGACATTTTAAACGGTGATGTCGGTGGAGGCTTCTACGGTATTCAAATCACCTCAGGCTTGTTCCAAGTATGGCGTGGCTGGGGTATTACCAGCTCATTCCAGCTTTACGTAACTGCTATTGGCGGTTTGGTATTAGCAGGCTTGTTCTTGTTTGCTGGTTGGTTCCATTACCACAAGCGCGCTCCTAAACTGGAATGGTTCCAGAACGTGGAGTCAATGCTGAATCATCACTTGGCAGTATTGCTAGGTTGTGGTTCCTTGGGATGGGCTGGACACTTAATTCACGTGTCGGCACCAACAAATAAGCTTTTGGATGCAGGTGTAGCGGTAAAAGACATACCTTTGCCCCATGAGTTCATCCTGAACAAAGACTTGTTGATCGAGCTGTATCCCAGCTTTGCTAATGGGTTAACACCATTCTTCACCTTGAATTGGGGTCAGTATGCTGACTTCCTTACCTTCAAGGGCGGTTTAAACCCTGTAACAGGCGGCTTGTGGATGGGTGATATTGCTCATCACCATTTGGCGATCGCAGTACTATTCATTGTTGCTGGTCACATGTACCGTACCAACTGGGGTATCGGTCACAGCATTAAAGAGATCCTGGAAAACCATAAGGGTCCTTTCACTGGTGAAGGTCACAAAGGTTTGTACGAAAACCTGACCACATCCTGGCACGCTCAGTTAGCAACTAACCTTGCTTTCTTGGGTTCACTGACCATCATCATTGCTCACCACATGTACGCAATGCCCCCGTATCCGTACTTGGCAACGGACTACGCAACGCAATTGTGTATATTCACCCACCACATGTGGATCGGTGGCTTCTTGATTGTCGGTGGTGCTGCTCACGCTGCTATTTTCATGGTGCGTGATTACGATCCCGTGGTTAACCAAAACAACGTACTGGATCGGGTGATTCGTCACCGGGATGCTATCATCTCTCACCTGAACTGGGTGTGTATTTTCCTAGGCTTCCACAGCTTTGGACTGTACATCCATAACGACACAATGCGTGCCTTGGGACGTCCCCAAGACATGTTCTCCGACACGGCAATTCAGTTGCAGCCAGTATTTGCTCAGTGGGTACAAAACATACACACCTTGGCACCTGGTGGTACTGCTCCTAATGCCTTAGAACCAGTTAGTTATGCTTTTGGCGGCGGTATCTTGGCTGTAGGCGGCAAAGTGGCAATGATGCCCATTGCTTTGGGTACAGCAGATTTCTTAATCCACCATATCCACGCCTTCACCATTCACGTTACAGTCTTGATTCTGCTCAAGGGTGTGCTGTTTGCCCGTAGTTCTCGTCTGATTCCAGACAAAGCGAACTTAGGCTTCCGCTTCCCTTGTGACGGGCCAGGTCGTGGCGGTACATGTCAAGTATCTGGTTGGGACCACGTGTTCCTCGGATTATTCTGGATGTACAACTCCATATCGATTGTGATTTTCCACTTTAGTTGGAAGATGCAATCAGATGTCTGGGGAACAGTAGATGCAGCGGGTAATGTGTCTCACATTACTGGTGGTAACTTTGCCCAAAGTGCCATCACCATCAACGGCTGGTTGCGTGACTTCTTGTGGGCGCAAGCTTCACAAGTAATCAACTCCTACGGCAGTGCATTATCTGCTTATGGTCTACTATTCTTAGGCGCTCACTTTGTCTGGGCATTCAGTTTAATGTTCCTGTTCAGTGGTCGCGGCTACTGGCAAGAACTAATTGAGTCCATTGTTTGGGCACATAATAAACTGAAAGTAGCTCCAGCAATTCAGCCTCGCGCTCTGAGCATTATTCAGGGACGAGCTGTAGGTGTAGCTCACTACCTCCTAGGAGGAATTGCTACAACCTGGGCATTCTTCCATGCACACATCCTTTCAGTAGGGTAGCAATTCAGTTTTTTGAGTTAAGGGTTAAAAGTGATGAATGTTGATTTACAAAGAAATCTGACAGACAAAACTTTTAACTCCTAACTCCCCGCAAAGCTGACACCTGATGGCTAAAGGTCAGAGGATTTATCAAACCTATGGCAACAAAATTTCCAAAATTTAGCCAGGATCTCGCACAGGACCCGACTACTCGTCGGATATGGTATGCGATCGCCACAGGCAACGACTTTGAAAGCCACGATGGCATGACGGAAGAAAATCTTTACCAAAAGATTTTCGCCACTCACTTCGGTCACTTGGCAATCATTTTCTTGTGGGCGTCCAGCCTCCTGTTCCACGTGGCCTGGCAAGGTAACTTTGAACAGTGGATTAAAGATCCCCTTCATGTCCGCCCAATCGCCCATGCGATTTGGGACCCCCACTTTGGTAAACCTGCTATCGAAGCATTTACCCAAGCGGGTGCTAGCAATCCGGTAAACATTGCTTACTCTGGTGTTTATCACTGGTGGTATACCATCGGGATGCGGACGAACAGTGAACTGTACACCGGTTCTGTGTTCCTCCTGTTGTTGGCAGCATTATTCTTATTTGCTGGTTGGTTGCACTTGCAACCCAAGTTCCGTCCTAGCCTCTCTTGGTTTAAGAGTGCTGAACCCCGCCTGAACCACCACTTGGCAGGTTTGTTCGGTGTCAGTTCCTTGGCTTGGGCTGGACACTTGATTCACGTTGCTATCCCCGAATCTCGCGGACAGCACGTTGGTTGGGATAACTTCTTAACCACATTGCCCCACCCAGCAGGTTTGACACCCTTCTTCACAGGTAACTGGGGCGTTTACGCTCAGAACCCTGACACTGCCAGCCATCTTTTTGGTACATCCCAAGGTTCAGGTACAGCGATTCTGACATTCTTAGGTGGATTCCATCCTCAGACAGAATCTTTGTGGCTGACCGACATGGCTCACCACCACTTGGCGATCGCAGTACTATTCATTGTTGCTGGTCACATGTACCGGACTAACTTCGGCATTGGTCACAGCATCAAAGAAATGCTGAACTCCAAATCCGGTTTAGTACCTGGTAGCAAGAGTGAAGGTCAATTCAACCTGCCTCACCAAGGTCTTTACGACACCATTAACAACTCGCTGCACTTCCAGTTGTCTCTAGCTTTAGCGGCACTGGGAACTATCACATCGTTGGTAGCGCAGCACATGTACTCGTTGCCTCCTTACGCATTCATTGCTAAGGACTACACAACTCAGGCAGCGCTGTACACTCACCACCAGTATATTGCTGGCTTCTTGATGGTTGGTGCTTTTGCCCACGCCGCCATCTTCTGGGTACGTGACTACGACCCCGAACAAAACAAAGGCAACGTACTCGACCGTGTGCTACAGCACAAAGAAGCGATTATCTCTCACCTCAGTTGGGTATCGCTATTCTTAGGTTTCCATACCCTCGGTTTGTATGTACACAACGACGTAGTAGTAGCTTTCGGTACTCCTGAAAAGCAAATCTTAATTGAGCCTGTGTTCGCACAGTTCATTCAAGCTGCTCACGGTAAAGTACTGTACGGTTTAGATACCTTGTTGTCTAACCCCGACAGCGTAGCCTACACAGCTTATCCTAACTACGGCAACGTTTGGTTAGGTGGCTGGCTGGATGCCATCAACTCTGGCACAAACTCCCTCTTCTTAACAATCGGCCCTGGCGACTTCCTGGTACACCACGCATTCGCTTTGGCTATTCACACCACCACCTTAGTACTTGTTAAAGGTGCTTTGGATGCTCGTGGTTCTAAGCTGATGCCCGATAAAAAGGACTTCGGCTATGCCTTCCCTTGCGACGGTCCAGGCCGTGGCGGTACTTGCGACATCTCAGCTTGGGACGCATTCTACCTAGCTATGTTCTGGATGTTGAACACCATTGGTTGGGTAACCTTCTACTGGCACTGGAAACATCTAGGTATTTGGCAAGGTAACGTTGCTCAGTTCAACGAAAACTCTACTTACCTCATGGGCTGGTTCCGTGATTACCTCTGGGCTAACTCTGCTCAGTTAATTAACGGTTACAACCCTTACGGTGTGAATAACCTGTCTGTTTGGGCTTGGATGTTCCTATTTGGACACCTAGTTTGGGCAACTGGTTTCATGTTCCTCATCTCTTGGAGAGGATACTGGCAAGAGTTGATTGAAACCCTTGTTTGGGCGCACGAGCGGACTCCTCTAGCTAACTTAGTTCGCTGGAAAGATAAGCCCGTTGCTATGTCCATCGTTCAAGGTCGTTTGGTTGGTCTAGCTCACTTCACCGTTGGCTATGTCCTCACCTATGCGGCGTTCTTGATTGCCTCCACTGCTGGTAAGTTCGGATAATTCGGCTGCTAGTTTTGTAGATGAGTAATAAAATCCCCTGCCTCAAGGTGGGGGATTTTTTGTGGTAAATATCAAGGCAGGGCGGGTGACACTAAACAGCCGAAGTCCCAAAACGATAACCCTTACCATACACAGTGTGAATCAAAGGAGCTTCTTTCCCTACCTCAATTTTTCGCCGTAACAGACGAATTAACGCTGCTATCACATTACTGTTTGGTTGTTCTTTATCTTGCTGCCATAAATTTTGGAGAATTTGGGCATGAGTTAACAACTGCCCTGTATTTTCCATAAAATATTGCAACAGCTGACTTTCCTTTTGGGATAACTCAATAATTCTTCCTTGACGATAAGCTACTTGATTTTCGTAATCGAGTTCTAAATCAGCTACAGTCAGCCGTCCTGTAGTAGTTTCATGATTTGGAGAACTCGAACGACGTAACAACGCCCTAACTCTTGCCAATAACTCCCGTAATTCAAACGGCTTCACTAAATAATCATCCGCACCCGCATCTAAACCTTCCACTCGGTCATCTAAAGTATCTTTGGCAGTAAGAAATAATACAGGTGTAGACTTTCCTTGGCGGCGCAACTCCTGACAAATCTCCAAGCCTGTTTTGCCTGGAAGCATCCAATCTAAAATTAGTAAATCATAACTACCCCCAGCAGCAAATTCGCTACCAGTAGTACCATCATAAGCCATGTCAACACTGTAGCCTTCGCGTGTTAAGACACGACTCAAAGGGTCAGTCAATTCAACTTCATCATCAACTAATAAAATTCTCATTCTGCTTGTGGTAAGCATATAGAGATATTCTCAATAATATAAATGAACCGCCAAAAAGAAAATGTTAACTGTTGCATTGCCGAAAGGGGAACTCCTCAAAAATAGTATCCGCTTGCTGAAATCTGTAGGATTAGATTTCAGTGCTTTTTTAGATTCTGGAACTCGCCAACTGCAAATTCCTGATGCTAGCGGGCAAGCAAAAGGACTATTGGTGCGTGGTCAAGATGTGCCTGTATATGTTGAATACGGTCAAGCACAGTTGGGAATCATTGGTTATGATGTGTTGCGGGAGAAAAAGCCGCAAGTTGCACATTTGGTAGATTTGCAGTTTGGTCATTGTCGGATGTCAGTGGCAGTAAAAGCATCGAGTTCTTATAAATCACCTTTAGATTTACCACCTCACGGTCGGGTTGCCTCTAAGTATGTGAATTGCGCTCGTGAATATTTCCATAGTCTGGATTTACCTGTAGAAATTGTGCCTTTGTATGGTTCTGTAGAATTAGGCCCCATCACCGGTATGTCGGAAGCGATCGTAGATTTAGTTTCCACAGGAAGGACTTTGCGCGAAAATGGTTTAGTTGAAATTACTACCTTATATGAAAGTACGGCACGGTTGATTGCCCATCCCTTAAGTTATCGACTCAACACAGGTAATTTGCATCAAATAGTCGAACAACTGCGCCAGGATGCTGCTGTAACTGCGGTTTAGTTAAGGGAAATCCCAAAATTAAATTATCCCATCTTGTAAGGTGGGCATCCTGCCCGCCCTTAATATAAGCCAGGCAAGATGCCTGCTCTACAAAGAATTTTGTCATACTTTTTTACTTGGAAGTCCCTAAGTAGTGCGATCGCTTGGGTAATCGAATATCCTGAACAATCAAATTCCTATCCAGCATGATAGATAACACTCATAAAATAGATTCCTTTCGGGCCTTAGCACTACAAGTGACTTGTCACGCTGTCAATCAAGCAAGCGATCGCCAAGAAGCCCAATTGTTGATGCAAAACTCTATCAAGCGCTTGGCACAACAAATTGCTGCTAGTCTTGCTTTTATTGGCCCGGATTGCCGCTTAATTGTCCTACCAGAATACTTCCTCACAGGTTTCCCTCTAGGCGAATCTTTCGCTGTGTGGAGAGAAAAAGCTTGTTTGGAAATGGCGGGTGCTGAGTATGAAGCACTGGGTAAAATTGCTCAAAAACATCAAATATTTTTAGCGGGTAACGCCTACGAACTTGACCCAAATTTTCCAGATTTATACTTCCAAACCTGCTTTGTAATTGACCCTGCTGGTGCAGTCGTCTTGCGGTATCGGCGGCTCAATTCCATGTTTGCCCCTACTCCCCATGATGTCTGGGATAAATATCTAGATTGTTATGGTTTAGCAGGGGTGTTTCCCGTTGCTCAGACAGCCATTGGTAATTTAGCAGCATTGGCATCAGAAGAAATTTTATATCCAGAAGTAGCCCGTTGTTTAGCAATGCGGGGGGCAGAAATTTTTTTACACTCCACATCAGAAGTGTATGGTCAGAATTTATCACCTAAAGATGCAGCAAAAATTACCCGTGCTGTAGAAAATATGACTTACTTAGTCTCTGCTAATACAGCAGGCATAGTTAATAATTCCATCCCCGTTGCCTCTGCTGATGGTGGTTCTAAAATCATTGATTATCGGGGAATGGTAATAGCACAAACAAATACAGGCGAAAGTATGGCGGCATTTGCAGAAATTGACTTGGCTGCCTTGCGCCGCGATCGCCGTCGTCTAGGGTTAAATAATTTACTTTCGCGCCAGCGTTTTGAACTATACGCCCAGAGTTACAATCAGTCAAATTTTTACCCAGCAAATACTATGCTGGAGGGAGAAGTAGACCGCAAACACTTCACACAAACGCAGCAAGCCACCATCGAACGCCTAGCCAAATTGGGAATAATTTAAGTCTAAGGATTTTTGCTAACCACAGAGGCGCCGAGATTACGGAGAGATAAATGTAAAAAAAATACTTAACTATTAGGCTTTTACTAATGACCAATGACCAATGACCAACGACCAATGACCAATGACTAAAACCATAGAAGTCCGCAACCCCCGGACTGGCAAATTTGACTATGTAATTCTCCCACCACCCCCCAGGTTGTTGGTAAACCAATGTAACCGCGCTCGTCGCGCCCAAATTCGCTGGCAGAAAATAGGTCTAGAAGGTAGAATTGCCGCCTTACAGCAATGGAAACAAGCCATCATCTCAAGAAGAGAACAATTAACAGAAGCATTGGTAAACGATACAGGAAGATTATCGACTTCTGTCCTAGAAATAGATTCTTTTTTAGCCAGCATTGACCGTTGGTGTGGGTTAGCACCAGAAATACTGCAAGACACAGCCAAAAATACAACTATCCCATTTATTGCCTTACAACAAACATCAGTACCTTACCCTTTAGTGGGGGTAATTAGCCCGTGGAATTTTCCCTTATTACTATCAACAATTGATACAATTCCGGCATTATTAGCGGGTTGTGCTGTCGTTGTCAAACCCAGTGAAATTGCACCCCGCTTTGTGGCACCATTAATAACAGCCCTTCATGCTGCACCAGAGTTACATGATGTCTTATGTTTTGTTGAGGGAGCAGGTGAAACAGGTGCTACTTTGATTGAATGTGTAGACTTAATTTGTTTTACAGGCAGTGTAGCCACAGGAAGACAAGTTGCAGCAGTCGCAGCCCAAAGATTTATTCCCGCTTTTTTAGAATTAGGCGGAAAAGACCCGGCGATCGTTTTAGAATCAGCCAATATAGAATTAGCAACCTCAGCGATTTTATGGGGTTCAGTCGTCAACGCCGGACAGTCTTGTCTTTCCATTGAGCGCATTTACGTTGCTGAATCCATCTTTGATGAGTTTTACCATCAACTCATAGCCAAAGCCCATAGCCTAGAGTTAGCTTATCCCAAAATTGATAGTGGAGAAATTGGCCCCATTATTTCCGAAAGACAAGCCGCAATTATCAACGACCATTTACTAGATGCAGTGGAAAAAGGCGCATTAATTCATTGTGGCGGTAAAGTAGAGGAATTAGGCGGAGGTTGGTGGTGTCGTCCCACCGTTATCACCCAAGTCAACCATTCCATGAAAGTGATGACCGAGGAGACTTTTGCCCCTATTATGCCAGTGATGCCATTTCCCACAGTTGAAGAAGCAGTATATTTAGCAAATGATTCTGTATATGGACTCAGCGCCGCAGTATTTGCCGAGTCAGAAGCCGAAGCCTTAGTCGTAGCGCAGTACATTGATGCTGGAGCCATTAGTATCAACGATGCCGGACTGACTGCTATGATGCATGAAGGAGAGAAAAATGCCTTCAAATTCTCCGGTTTGGGTGGCTCACGTATGGGGCCAGCATCAATCAAACGATTCCTACGAAAAAAAGCCTTTCTGATTAAAACTGACTTTAATAGCGACCCCTGGTGGTTTGATAAGAAGTAATATTCAGTAATTACGAACTACGAACTTGTACTGAGCGCAGTCGAAGTATTACGAATTACATAAAGGAATTGTGTCATGTCTAACATTAGAGAAGAAATGCCCGTACTTGCCCGTCACGCAGGAGATTGGGTAGGAACATATACACTGGTAGACATCACTGGAAAAATTCTTGATCAACATCAATCTCATTTAAATTGCCAGTTTCCTGAAAATGACCAATATTCCTATTATCAAATTAATCGCTACACATGGTCTGATGGGAAAAAAGAAGAACATACATTTCCCGGAACATATCGGGATAAAATACTCTGGTTTGACACTGAACGGATTCAAGGAAAAGCCTGGGAAGTTGATGACTCCACAATTATTTTATGGTTTTCTTATAAGACAGTACCAGAAATGCACTTATATGAAATGATTCAAATTAGTCCCGATAATAACTATCGCGCCCGTACTTGGCACTGGTTCAAAAATCATCAAATTTACCAACGCACATTGATTCAAGAAGAACGATTTAGGTAGTACAAGAAATTTATAGAAAGAGCGCTAAAGCACTCACTACAAGCAATTAATATATTTCAGATACAAGCATGGCAAAAAGCGACAAACTCAACTTCTCAACTCCTAGCGGTTTTCCCGAATTTCTCCCCAGCGAAAAAAGACTGGAAGTATATTTACTAGATACTATTCGTAAAGTATTTGAAAGCTACGGTTTCACACCTATAGAAACTCCCGCAGTAGAACGTTTAGAAGTACTGCAAGCTAAAGGTAACCAAGGCGATAATATCATTTATGGAATTGATCCAATATTGCCACCAAATCGCCAAGCAGAAAAAGAAAAAGCCGGGGAAACAGGTTCGGAAGCTAGAGCTTTAAAGTTTGACCAAACAGTACCATTAGCCGCTTATATTGCCCGTCACCTGAACGAGTTAACCTTTCCTTTTGCGCGTTACCAAATGGATGTTGTATTTCGGGGTGAACGAGCCAAAGACGGGCGTTTTCGTCAGTTCCGCCAGTGTGATATAGATGTCGTGGCGCGGCGAGAACTCAGCTTACTTTATGATGCTCAAATGCCAGCAATTATCACTGAGATATTTGAAGCAGTAAATATTGGCGATTTTCTCATTCGCATCAATAATCGCAAAATTCTCACGGGATTTTTCACATCAGTAGGAGTTGCAGAAGACCAAATTAAAACTTGTATTGGCATTATTGATAACTTAGAAAAAATTGGTGAAGCTAAAGTTAAACAACAATTAGAAAAAGAGGGTATTTCTACTGAACAAACTCAAAAAATAATTGATTTTATTAAAATTGATGGCACTGTAGATGAAATATTAGATAAACTCAATCATCTAACTGAAAATTTCCCAGAAGCAGAGCAATTTATATTGGGTGTAACTGAATTAAAAACAGTAATTACAGGTGTCAGGAATTTAGGCGTTTCCGAAAAACGTTTCTGTATTGATTTATCAATTGCCCGGGGTTTAAACTACTACACTGGCACAGTTTACGAAACAACATTATTAGGACATGAGGCTTTAGGTAGTATTTGTTCTGGGGGCAGATATGAGGAATTAGTTGGGATTTTCTTGGGCGAGAAAATGCCTGGTGTGGGCATTTCTATTGGCTTGACTCGTTTAATTAGTCGCTTACTCAAAGCTGGTATTCTTAATACCTTACCTGCTACGCCAGCCCAGGTAATGGTAGTCAATATGCAAGAAGATTTAATGCCCATTTATTTACAAGTTTCTCAACAACTGCGTAAAGCTGGACTTAATGTTGTAACTAACTTTGATAAAAAAGGCTTGGGTAAACAATTCCAATTAGCTGATAAACAAGGCATTCAATTCTGTGTCATTATTGGTTCCGAAGAAGCAGCAGCACAAAAGTCTTCTTTGAAAGATTTGCAATCAGGGGAACAAGTAGAGGTATCACTAGAAAAATTGGCGGAAGAAATTAAAAAAAGAATAACTATTAATGGTAGTTGAAATAATAAATTGCAGCTTTGTTACTCCGTCACAAAATGGATTTTTCATCAATATTGAGACGAAAAAATACTATATATGAAAAATGATAATTCTCACCCTAATGAAGAAAATGGTGATTTTCTGAATATAGCATCTGTCAAAGAAGACTGGGGTGGCGATGGTAAAGGACGCATGAATTTATCAGGAAGGCGTACCGCCATTTCTCCAGAATATGTACCTCGTAAATACCAGTTTTTTGACACAAATAATGTACCAGATGAACAAGGTTGGCGCATCCAAGGGATGCCGGATTATGTAAAATCTGGAAGTCGCAGATTACTAACTTGGCATGATTGTGGAGCTTCTACATCCAGAGTTATCTTACCATCCGATTTTGTAGCACCATCAGGCATATTTACTGCTGATTTAGAACTGTTTGTTTTAAAAGGTGTAATTCAAATAGGCGAATGGAGACTTAATAAACATTGCTATTCTTTTATTCCCGCAGGAGTGAAAGTAGGAAATTGGCAAGTACTAGGTGATGAAGATGTAGAAATCCTGTGGATGGAAAATGGTAATGCACATTACAATAATCTAGAAAATAATCATCCAGATGCTAGGTTAAATGAATTTATACCAGTTTTGGATAGTAAATTAATACCTTGGGGCAAAACAGACACAGTTCAATTTGAAGTATCAAAAAAGAAGTATTTACGGAAAGATGCTAACGGTGGTGGCGTGTGGCTACTGGCAATCTTGCCACATTATGATGGTAAATACCCAATGATTCAATCATATAATGAAGAGTCTTATGGTTTAGTTGGGTATTGTGACATGGGAGATTACCACTTTACCAAAGACCACTTTGGTTATTGTCCCAGTTTTGTTACCTCCCCTTGGCACAGGACGGATGATGGGGGTTTATTCTTTGTCAGAATTGATAGAGATTTATCAAAAGTTGCTACAGTGTTGTCTTATGCAAATGACTATTAATTTAACTTCTTTTTAAATAATGTCCAGTAGGCGAACCTAAAACTTGTCCGTTGTTATAAATCAAATTTCCCCGCAAAAAGGTACTTTTCACCCGTCCAGTTAACTCCATTCCTTCAAATGGTGTGTACCCTTGTTGTGATTGCGACTCAGCAGCACTTACCACAAAAGTCTCATTGGGATCTAATAATACCAAATCAGCATCGAAGCCAATAGCTATATCGCCTTTTGTGAGTACACCAAACCTTCGTGATGGGTTCCAAGATAGCAACTTCGCCATGTGGTTGTAAGACATCCCCCTCTTACTACCTTCACTAAATACACCAGAGAGCAAATATTCTGTACCACCAAAACCAGACTTGGCTAACCAAATATTATTCGGATTTTTCGCACTTCTTTTTTGTTCAGCAGAACAGCAAGCATGGTCACTAACTATCCAATCTACTTGATGGTTTAATACTGCTTGCCATAAGTATTCTACATCGGCACGAGGGCGGATCGGGGGGTTGACTTTTGCCCAAGTTGTTGTTGGTGTATCGACATCTAATAGTAAATGTCCCACGGTTACCTCTCGCCGAAAGTTAATGTGAGGAAAAGCAGTTTGCATTGTTAAAGCTGCTTCCATTGCTTTACGGGAACTTAGATGTAATAAGTTGATGTTTGCACAATTGGTTTCATGTGCCAAATAAGAAGCAATACAAATAGCTAGTCCTTCGGAATGGGGGGGACGTGCCGCACTGTAAGCTTGGAGTCCATTGAGGCTAGAATCATTTTCAACTATTTTGGTGTAGGCGTTGAGAATTTCGGCAATTTCGCAGTGCAAACTTAAGCTAATAGTATCTCGCGCTTCTGGATGATCAGCCATTAAGGCAGTAAGACGACGCATGATAAATTCAAAGTGGGCAAAGTCGTAGCGTTCTTCTTTGTTAATCATCAAAAACAGGTTTTGTTGGTCTGATAAACCATGCAAACCGTAACCACCATAAAACATGAAGATTTTAAAAGAAGATACTCCATGTTCTGTAAATAGTAGCGGGATTTCATCAAGATGTTGGCTAGCTATGGGTGCAACGTGATAGCCGTAATCAACAAAAAAATTACCTGCGGATAATGCTAATACTTCTGGAAAAAAATCTTGGTAGGAACCGCCTTTGTTTAAATAATATTGTCCTGTCCGAATGTAGTTGAGGCTAGTTGTAACTCCCCCCATTGCGGCGGCTTTGCTTTCGGTAATTGCATCTTGGTCGAGGGGTTGATAAATACCTATGTGCATATGGGCATCTACGACACCTGGAAATCCTAAGAGGTTTTTGGCATCAATTATTTCTTTGCCTTGGTCTGAGCTAATATGAGGCGCAATTTGGGCAAATTTTCCATCCTGAATCCCCAGGTCGAGTAGTTCAGCTGTATCTTGATGGGGACGAACTACTCTGACGTTTTTGATGATTTTATCTAAAAAGGGGGCTTCGGACATGGTAGACCTCACACTAAAATGAGTACATAACCTAGTGGACTGACAAGCCTAAAATGGTGTGATAGATATAACTCTTGTAGTGCGGGCATCTTGCCTGCATCGGACGGGCGAGACGCACATCCTACAAGATAAATTTAATGCAACATTTTAGTCTTGCCACGCCATTAGTTAGTTTTAAAACACACAGGCACAGAGTCAATCAAGAGTTAAAACGGGAAATTTGTGACGAGAAAACACAAATTTTTAATACTTGAAAAACAATTTAACTATTTTACAATTTTAGATGGCACTGTCTACGCCAATACATTAAAAATCTTTCTTTAATCATCTTGAGGAAAAGCATAATGGCAATGTTTAATGACTATCATCTGAATCCGATGCAGTTTACTTTTCTTAACAGCTTTCAAGATAACTGGCAAGTGATTAGAGATGAGTTTACAAGTTTTATTAATCAGGCATCTACTGAGGAGTTAGCTTTTACTTATAATGTTTTGGGGCCTAAAAGTCAGACGATTAAAACTAAGGGTAAGTCTAAGTACAGTGCTTGGGGAATTTTATTTCAAGGTTTATTTATTGAAGAATATATTCGATGTCATCAAATACAATATCCTGATTATGGAACAGATACGGCCTCAGAGAAAGCATTGGCTTTAAGAAATAAATATTTTGCTAATTTGGCTCAAGTAATAGCAGATGTTAACTTGGTCAATGATAATATTATCAGAAATGTATATTTTGGTACGTTTCATCCAGGTTTAGATATTAAGCTACATGTGAATGATAACCCTCACATGAATCGTGGCTATTTGGGATTAATTGTGCCGGAGGGAGATGTGGCTATGAAAATATGTCATGAACAGCTTTATTGGCATGAAGGACAATTCATGGTTTTAGATCATAGTTATCCACATTGTCCACATAATTATACTAATTACGACCGAACTGTTTTGGTTGTAGACTTTTTTAAACCGGATAAGTCTAGAGAAGAAGTAATAGCTTTTGAACAAGAGCAAGTTAGACAACGTATGCAAGATAATCCTTTTAGCTTGGGTGTTTTTGGTAAAAGTGATCAAGTGCAAGCAGAAGATTTTATTAAGTATGGTTTAGCTCATCAGTTAGAGTGGGATAAAGCTTTATAGGCTGTGTTTTCAAAATATTGAAAAATGAATAGAAAAACCTACAAGAAATTGATAGCAAATCAACTTAATCAAGATTTTAAATCTGCTGTAAAAATTGTTGAAATTCCTCTTACTCAACCTGCTGTTGGTCAAGTTTTAATTAAAAACAAATTCGCGGGCATTAACGGTGGTTTTGACACTTTACTTTGTCAAGGTAAAGTTCCCTATGTTAATTTAATGCCTCCCTTTGATTTGGGCGTGGAAGCTGTGGGAGAAGTTGTCGCTATGGGTGAAAATGTCCAAGATTTTCACATAGGTGATGCTGTAGTAACTACAGTCCGTGGTGGTGGCTATGGTGAATATCAGGTGATAGATGCAAATCTGGCTGTGAAAGTACGAGAAGCAACGCCAGAGATTCTCACTCTCATGCCTACAGGTGTATCGGCTTTGGTGGCACTGGAACAAGTGGGAGAAATGAAAAGTAATGAAGTGGTTTTAGTGACAGCAGCAGCTGGGGGAACTGGACATATTGCGGTGCAGTTGGCGAAGCTAGCGGGTAATCATGTAATTGGTATTTGTGGTTCTGAGGCAAAGGTACAATTATTAAAGGAATTAGGTTGCGATCGCATCATCAACTATCGCACAGAAAACCTCGATCAAGTCCTCAAACAAGAGTACCCCCAGGGCATTAATTTAGTTTTTGAGTGTGTCGGTAAACAAGTTTTTGATACCTGCGTTGCTAATTTAGCTGTGGGGGGACGTTTGGTGGTTGTGGGTTTTGTCTCAGAATATGCCAAAAATCAAGAACAAGTTACCCAAACCCGCCTTTATCATCAATTATTTTGGAAAGCTGCTTCTGTACGTGGCTTTTTGATGCCTCATTATCAAGCATATATGCCAGAGGCACGCGATCGCCTGTTAAATCTTTTCTACACAAATAAGCTGAAAGTTTGTGTTGATTCAACGCAATTCTTCGGTCTAGAGTCCATCCCTGATGCTGTCGAACACTTACTCAGTGGTAAAAATTGTGGCAAAGTAGTTGTCAGACTCTAGCAAACAACTACTTTACCATTGACCATAAGAGGCAGGGGAGCAGGGGAGCAGGGGGGAAGGG